>CAMPHX010000010.1 GCA_946886085.1 uncultured Flavobacteriales bacterium
GTGTTAACACCACCATTTCGTGCTCTACAGCAAATTGAAAAATGGCGTTTCTTACACTATCATTAGCTATTTCAAACAACCAAGAATTGTTTGCCGGATTTTTCTTTACTTTTAAAACACCGTTAATTTTTAACAGCAAATCCTCACTGGTTGTTTTGTCAAACTCAACGGTTAATACAATTTTATTTTCTTTATTTAACTTCAATCCTGCAGTGGTTTCGTTAGCCACAATTTTTCCTTGGTTAATAATAATAGTTTTATCGCAAATAGCTTCTACCTCTTGCATAATGTGCGTAGAAAGCATGATGGTTTTTTCTTTTCCTATGTTTTTTATTAACGACCTAATTTCCTCTAACTGATTAGGGTCTAATCCTGTTGTTGGCTCATCTAAAATCAACACTTTTGGGTCGTGTATCATGGCTTGAGCCAATCCTACTCTTTGTCTGTACCCTTTAGATAAAGCTCCAATTTTTTTGTTTTGCTCTATTTCCAATCCCACCATGTTAATCATTTCTTTTACTCTTGCATTAAGATTAGGAACATGATGCACGCCACCAACAAAATGTAAATATTCTTTTACATACATATCTAAATAAAGTGGGTTATGCTCCGGCAAATAACCTACTTGTTTTTTTACATCAATGGGATGTTCAATTACATCATAACCACATACAGAAACACTACCTGATGTTTGAGGGATAAAGCAAGTAATGATTTTCATCATGGTTGATTTTCCGGCTCCATTTGGCCCTAAAAACCCAACAATATGACCAGGCTCTACAACAAAAGAAACATCGTCTAATGCTTTTTGCTTTCCATAAGTTTTGGTTACATTATTAACTATAACTGACATTTTTTATTTTAAAGGTTATGAGTTTAAGGTTCAAAGCACGAAAGTAATGAATTTTGCTTTAGAACATTTACGATTTTCTTACTTTTGGTTTTTTTAACATTCTAAATAAATTTGGAAGAAGGAATCGTAATAAAATCTACAGGCAACTTGTATCATGTTCGCATGAATAATGGTGAGACCTTGGCGGCAAGAATTAAAGGCAGCTTTAGAATGATGGATATTAAAACTACTAATCCGGTAGCTGTTGGCGACAAGGTTATTGTTAACGATACTGCTACAGACCCTGTTATTTCCGAAATTAAACCCCGAACCAATTACATTATTAGGAAATCGGTTAACCTTTCTAAACAAGCTCATATTATTGCTGCCAACGTTGACCAAGCTATTTTAATAGCTACCGTTGCTCAGCCTGAAACTTCTACAGGTTTTATTGATCGGTTTTTAATTACTGCCGAAGCTTACCACATTCCTACCACTATTGTTTTTAATAAAACGGATATTTATACAGAAAAAGATATGGAAAAACTCCATTTTTTAATGGAAACCTATACTAAAATTGGTTACGAATGCATGGCAATTTCTGTAACTGCCAACAAAAATATTGATCAACTGGTTGCTAAATTAAAAAATAAAACTTCATTAGTATCAGGACACTCGGGTGTGGGAAAATCTTCTTTACTCAACCTTATAGAACCTTCCTTACAACTTAAAACCTCTATTATTTCTGATGCTCACCAGTTAGGAAAACATACCACCACTTATGCTGAAATGCACGAGCTTTCTTTTGGTGGCTTTGTGGTAGATACCCCAGGTATTAAAGCTTTTGGCTTAATTGATTTTGATAAAACAGAACTTTCACATTATTTTATTGAAATGAGAAATTTATTACCCGAGTGTCAATTTAATAATTGTCAGCATATTAACGAACCCAAATGTGCTGTAAAAAAAGCAGTAGAAAACAACGAAATAGCTGCTTTCAGATATCAAAATTACTTGTCGATGTATGATGACAATGAAAGTGAAAGCTATAGAGGAAAAGGGTATTAATATTTATGAAAGCAGTAATTCAACGTGTAAGTGAGGCATCGGTAAGCATTGAAAACAAAACTACTTCGATAGGAAAAGGCTTACTAATTTTATTAGGCGTTGAAGAAAACGACCAAGAAGAGGATATTACTTGGTTGACTAAAAAAGTTGCTCAACTCAGAATTTTCGATGATGAAAACGGAATTCCCAATCTTTCTGTAAATGATATTAATGGTGAGGTGTTGCTTATCAGCCAATTTACGCTTATGGCGAGTACCAAAAAAGGTAATCGACCATCTTTTATTATGGCAGCCAAACCTCCAAAAGCAATAGATTTATATAATGATTTCATAAAAGAGCTTACCCCATTATTACAACAGTCACTCAAAACAGGCGAGTTTGGCGCGTATATGAAAGTGGCTTTAGTTAACGAAGGGCCATTTACTATCATTATAGATAGTAAAAATAGGGTTTGACAAAAATCTGTTAAGAAAAGTATAGCAATTTGAAATTGCTGCTAATTTATTTGAAAGAAAGCTTACCCCTCATTATTGAACAAATTACCTCTACTGAATTGTAACAATAAATAAAATTTTAATCTCTTGTCCCAACAAGATTCCTCCTGAATGAGGAATAGAAAACCTTACCCAACTGTTAATTTTTATAAAAGCCACTCTTTGGGAAAATTTTTATGTTTAGATTGAGTATTTTTGTAGAAATTATTTAGTCATATAAAAAAACGTAAAAATATGTATCCACCAGAATTAGTAGCCCCAATGAAAAGCGAACTTACAGAAGTAGGTTTTGAAGAATTATTAACCCCCGATGCTGTTGATAAAGCCATCACTAGCGAAGGAACAACTTTTGTTTTAATCAACTCTGTTTGTGGTTGTGCCGCAGCTAATGCTCGTCCTGCTGCGCGTATGGCAGTTACCAACGACAAACGTCCGGATAGAATCACCACTGTTTTTGCAGGTGTTGATGCCGAAGCGGTAAATCAAGCAAGAAAACACATGTTGCCTTATCCTCCTTCATCGCCATCAATGGCTTTGTTTAAAAATGGTAAATTAGTTCATTTTATTGAAAGACATCATATTGAAGGAAGACCGGCAGAAATGATTGCTGAAAATTTAGCTGCTGCTTTTAACGAATATTGTTAATTTAGCCTTACGCTACAATATTGAAGCTTAACGCTTAACTTTATAATAAATGGCACTAAAACAAACATTAAGTTTTAAACTACAGCAAAAGCTATCGCCTCAACAAATTCAGTTAATGAAATTGTTGCAACTGCCTACCGTTGCACTCGAACAAAGAATTAAAGAGGAAATGGAAAACAATCCTGCTTTAGATGAGGGGAAAGATGAAGAGGAGGAGATGGAACTTACTCAGCATGATGATTATGAAGAGAAAGAACGAAGCGAAGCTGAAAAAGAGTTCAATTTTGATGACTATGTTGATGATTCCGATACGCCAAGCTATAAGCTAACTGCTAACAATCACAGTAAAGATGATGAAGATAAGCAGACACCTATTAGCGTTGGTTCTACTTTTCAGGAAACGTTAGAGGCTCAAATTAACTTATTTAATTTAGATGATGATGACCATAACATTGCTCTTCACCTTATTGGTAGTTTAGATGATGCCGGTTATCTCCGCAGAGATATTAATGCCATAGTTGATGATTTAGCGTTTACCCAAAATATTATTACCGATAAAGAACATGTTGAAAAGATAGTAAAACTTATTCAGCATTTAGATCCAGCAGGTGTTGGAGCAAGAAGTCTTCAGGAGTGTTTACTTATTCAGCTTAATAGGAAAAAACATCATACCCTTATTTCTAAAAATGCGATAGAAATTATCACTAACTTTTTTGATGAGTTTTCTAAAAAACACTACTCAAAAATTATTGAAAAGCTTAGTATATCTGAAGATGACTTAAGGTTAGTAATTGAAGAAATTCTAAAGTTAAATCCAAAACCCGGAAACTCATCTAATGATGGATTAAGAGTTACTCAACATATTGTTCCTGACTTTGTTCTTACTGTTGATGATGGAGAAATAGACATCACTTTAAACGGAAGAAATACACCTGATTTAAAAGTTAGCCGTTCTTACAAAGAAATGATTGAAGGCTACAAAGCTCAAAAAGAAAAGCCTTCAAAATCGCAGAAAGATGCATTGATGTTTGTAAAACAAAAGTTAGATGCTGCTAAATGGTTCATTGATGCCATAAGACAACGTCAGCACACACTTATGTTAACCGTAGATGCAATTGTTGAAAGACAAAAAAAATATTTCTTAGAAGGAGATGAAACGCTGATAGTACCCATGATTTTGAAGGATATTGCCGAAGAAATTGATATGGATATATCAACAGTTTCTCGTGTGGTAAACAGTAAATACATTCAGACGCCTTACGGAACTTTTCTTTTAAAAACCTTCTTTTCAGAATCGCTAAGTACAGATAGTGGTGAAGAAGTTTCGAGTAGAGAAGTAAAAAAGATATTACAAAATGCAGTGGAAGATGAAGATAAACGCAAACCATTAACAGACGAAAAACTTTCTAAATTACTTAACGATAAAGGTTACAACATTGCTAGAAGAACAATTGCCAAATACCGAGAGCAATTAAATATTCCTGTAGCCCGATTACGTAAAGAAATTTAAGTCTGGACATGAGGTTAGCTGCAAAAATAATTTCTATTCTCTTTAATCCATTATTCATGCCCACTCTTGGGCTTTTTCTACTATTTAATACAGATACTTATATTAATTACGCAGTACATTTTAAACTAAAGCAATTTACTATTCTTTTAGTAGCACTCGTAACTTTTATTATTCCATTACTTTCCATTCTTTTTCTTCGTAATAGAGGAATTATTACCAGTATGCAAATGTATGCGTCTAAGGAACGAGTTATTCCTTATATCATTACCATTATATCTTATATTTTCACACTTTATCTACTCAAACAAACCCCTGTAATTCCAATTATTTTTAATTTTATTATAGGAGCTACTTATGCTATTATTTTAACTTTTATCATCAATATAAAATGGAAAATTAGTGCCCATGCTGTTGGTATTGGCGGTTTACTTGGAGCTTTTTTGTGTGTTGCAACCAAATTGCAAGCGGATGTAAGCATTTTTATAGTAGTACTATTGGTTGTTTTTGGTTTAGTAGCTACTGCCAGATTAATTTTAAATGCTCATACCCATACTCAAATTTACACTGGCTTTCTGCTAGGAATTGCTGCACAGTTTGCTGTGTTTTATTTTTGATAGAACAATACAGAAACTTTATTGTTATCTATAACATCATTATTAATATATAGATTATCCAATACATTTCATTTTAAATTAATGTGTTGGTACTACTTCGTAGATACTTAATTGCATTTCCAATGAAAAAATTAATAACAAAAAAAGTACACCAATTGGTGTACTTTTTAAAACTAAATTATTCAATCTATAATTAGTGATGTAAGTGTAAACTTTCGTCAAGCATTGGGTGGTTTTTAGTAACCAATGATGCTTTAGTAAGTGATGTTAATACTACAAAAATGAAAACTCCTGTAAACGTTAAGAACATTCCTATTTCTACCATTCCTAATTGACCTTCTTCAAACATAGTTCCCGGTAATACCATGGTTAACACATCTAACCAGTGTCCGATAAAAATAATTAAAGCGATAGGTAATAAGAAAACTGCGTTTCTTTTTGCATCTCTCGACATTAATACAAAAAATGGCAATAAGAAGTTTACAAAGAAAGTTCCTACATATAATAATTTGTAATGCTCAAATCTGAATAAGTAATAGGTTACCTCTTCCGGTATATCAGAATACCAAATTAACATAAACTGAGAAAACCATAAGTAAGACCATAAACAGCTAATAGCAAACATCCATTTACCTAAATCGTGAATATGGCTATCGTTTACTTCTTTTAAGAACCCTTTACCTTTTAGGTACAATACTAATACCACAGCGAAAATCATGCATGACACCCACATTCCTGAGAATGCATACCATCCAAATAATGTACTGAACCAGTGAGTATCAATACTCATTAACCAATCCCATGCTGAAGAGGAAGAAGTATAAGCAAAGAAGAAAATAAACAATACCCCCATAAAAATGCTTCTTTTATAAATTGGAGAAACATCCCCGGCAGCTAGGTTTAATTGATCTTCTTCCATAGATTTTTTTCTGAACCAATAGGCAAAAAACATCCAAACTCCAATATAGATTAATGATCTAATAAAGAAAAAAGGAATATTTAAATAAGCACCTTTATTCGCAATTAATTCATCATAATGACTACTTTCCGGATTATGAACTTCTGGATCCATCCAATGATATAAATGGTGCATGTGAGCTGCTCCTGCAATAAATACTGCTAACAAAACTACTGCTCCAATTGGCATAAAGCTCATTATCGCCTGAAAAACTCTATGCGTAGTTACTCCCCAAGCCATTTCTGAAACATATTGTAAGGCTAAAAAGAACAATGCTGCTAATGAAATAGTAAAATAGAAATACCCATTTACTAATAAGTTAGCCCAAAATCTTTGAGAAACATGGTGACCATGATCAGTAGTTAAACCAACAATTAAAGCTAGCAGACCAACTACAATAAGAATGATGGTAGTTAGTTTCGCGTTTTTTGATATTGTATATTCCATTTGTTAAAATGTTTTTAGTTGTAATCTTCTTTTAAATTTTATTGTACTACAGCGTTTGTATCAACACTAACAGCGGTTTGTCCCATATCTGCTGTTAATGGTTTTTTCATAAAACCTACTCTAATGTAATGAATTAATTGCCATCTTTCTTCTTGAGTTAACTGAGAAGCATGAGATCCCATTAATCCTTTTCCGAAAGTAATGGTATGGAACATTTTACCTTCAGGTAAATCTAAACTTTCAGTAAATTTAACCGGTAGTGGAGGAAAAACTTCTCTTTCTACTAATGAACCATCTCCTTGTCCGGCTCCACCATGACAGTGAACACAAAACATTCCGTACAATTCTTTTCCTTTAGCTACAGATTGTTCTGTATAATCAAAAGGACTCTTTAAAAACTCTCCTGCTTGGTTATAGCCTTCAATGGAATTTTCATAAGGATAAGGGGTAAAACCTCTATGTATGGTTCCTTCAACAGGTTTTCTTGCTGTAAGTATATTTCTCAAAGAATCATCACCTTGTTTACCTCTTAATTCACCATAATCTACATAAGTTTCTATAGAAGGAGAACGATACATATCTGGCATATATTCGGGTGCTAAGCCATTTTCTTCTTTACAAGAAAAAAGAGAAATAATAGCAACCATTCCAATTATTTTTATGCTATTGTTCAGGTAGTTTTTCATGTTTATATTTTTTTATAATCTCTAAATTAATCGTTTTATTTTTCGTCAATCTGAAGCACATAAGTTTCATTAAGAGCTGCTTTAATTTCTTCAGCTGTCATTCCACTATCACTTGGATGAATTTCCATCACAAATCTATTATCAGTTGTACTTGGATAAGGATTTCTAGCTTTAAAACCCGGTAAAGTCCAGTTTCTTAATAAGTAAGTGAAAGACATACCGTGTGCAGCACATAATACTCCAAATTCAAATGTTACCGGAACAAATGCCGGAATATTATCAATTAATGAAAAATTAGGTTTCCCACCTATATTCATTGGCCAATCCTGCACCATAAAATACCACATTCCTGTTAATGCAAGGGAAACACCTATCATTCCATAAATAAATGCGGTAATAGCAATACGGGTTCTTTTTAACCCAATAACAGGATCTATTCCGTGAATAGGAAAAGGAGAGAATACGTCTCTAATGTGAATTCCTTTTGAAACCAGATGTTTTGCACTTTCTAAAAGTACATAATCATCATCATAAATTGCGTATAGTTTTTTATCTGACATAACTAAAAGTTTCTAACGATATAATTATTTTTTTACTGGGTGTAATTTTTTAAAGTCTTCATCAGACATGTTTTTGTATTTCTCTCCTGAAGATTTTAAAATTGTTTTCAATTCATTAAGTGCTAATACTGGGAAATATCTTAAGAATAATAGGTAGAATACACTAAATAATCCTAGTGTCCCAATAAAGATTCCTATATCCACCCAAGTTGGGTAGAACATAGACCAACTTGATGGTAAATAATCTCTATGAACTGAAGTTACAATAATTACAAATCTCTCAAACCACATCCCTATATTTACTACAATAGACATTATAAAAGTAAATGCTAAATTGGTTCTTAATTTTTTCCACCAAAATAAGTGAGGGGAAATTACATTACATGTCATCATGCACCAGTAAGCCCAAGCATAAGGACCTGAAAATCTATTAATGAATGCATAAGATTCGTATTCAACACCTGAATACCAAGAAATGAATAACTCTGTTAAATAAGCAACACCAACTATAGAACCTGTTACAATTATAATGATGTTCATGTACTCAATATGTTTAATAGTTACATATTTTTCTAAGTGCATTACTTTTCTAACAATAATCATTAATGTTTGTACCATTGCAAAACCAGAGAATACTGCTCCTGCAACGAAATATGGAGGAAAGATAGTGGTATGCCAACCCGGAATTACCGAAGTGGCAAAATCCATAGATACAATAGAGTGAACCGAGAATACAAGTGGAGTAGCTAAACCTGCTAATACTAAAGATACTTCTTCAAATCGTTGCCAAGCTTTAGCGTTTCCTGTCCAACCGAAGCTTAATAAACTATACATTAATTTTGGAACTGGAGATTTTGCTCTATCTCTAATAGTTGCAAAGTCAGGAATTAACCCAATATACCAAAACACTAATGATACAGAAAGATAAGTTGAAATCGCAAATACATCCCATAAAAGAGGAGAGTTAAAGTTTACCCACATTGGTCCGAACTCATTTGGCAAAGGTAATACCCAATAAGCCATCCAAATTCTACCCATGTGTATCATTGGGAACAATCCTGCCATAAATACGGCAAAGATGGTCATTGCTTCTGCAGGTCTATTAATTGCCATTCTCCATTTCTGACGGAATAACAATAACACAGCAGAAATTAATGTTCCTGCGTGACCAATACCAACCCACCAAACGAAATTGGTGATATCCCATGCCCAACCAACAGTTTTATTCAATCCCCATGTTCCGACACCTGTTCCTATAAGGTAAAGAATATTTCCTACACCCCAAAGACCAACTATAGCGGCTATGGTCATTAATATTTTCCAACCTTTAGTTGTTTTTCCTTCGATAGTTGCTAATACATCATCGGAGATTTTTGAGTAATTTACATCGTCTCCTAATATTAACGGTTCTCTAATTGCGGCTTCTTTATGCATTTTTTATACTTTTTTAAGCTTCGTTGTTTTCTAAATTTCTAACTTTTGTTAAGTAATAGACGTTTGGTTGTTGACCAACTTCTTCTATTACTCTGTAAGCTCTATCATGGTTCATATCTCCATTAATTTTGCTTTCAGTATCATTCAAATCACCAAAAGTAATGGCATTTGTAGGACAAGCACCAGAACATGCCGTTTGAATTGCTCCGTCTTGAACTTTTGTACTTGCTTTTTTAGCATCTAATTTTCCAGCTTGAATTCTTTGAACACACATGCTACATTTTTCCATTACCCCTCTTGCTCTAACAACCACATCAGGATTTAATACCATTCTTCCTAAATCATCTTGAGCTGGATTAACTTCAGTAAATTTATCATAAGCAATGTAGTTAAACCAGTTGAATCTTCTTACTTTATAAGCACAGTTGTTAGCACAATATCTTGTACCAATACATCTGTTGTAAGCCATCATGTTCAACCCTTCATTACTATGTGTTGTAGCAGCAACAGGACAAACTGTTTCGCAACCTGCATGGTTACAATGCTGACACATCATTGGCTGGTGAACAACTTGTGGGTTATCAGCCGGATCTTCCATTTTTCTATATCCAGCAATTGATTTATCTTCAGTATCTGCATCAGTACTATAATATCTATCAATACGCATCCAGTGCATTTCTCTTCCTCTTCTTACTTCATCTTTACCTACAACAGGAACGTTGTTTTCAGAAATACATGCTGTTACACAAGCACTACATCCGATACAAGTATTCATATCAATAGACATTCCCCATCTATGTCCGATATTTTCTACCGGATGCTCTTTCCATAAATCAAACTCTTTGATGTTTTTCTTAATAAATTCACCTTTTTCGTGCGTTACTAATTTATGTTCTGGGTTGTAAGCGTCTTTATTTCCTTGTTTGTAAGTTGCCAAAGTAGTTTCTCTAACTACAGAGTCTCTACCCATAACTGTTTGATGCGTTTGAGTAGCTGCAATAGGATAAGTTCCGCTAACTTCTGCAATTGTAGCTCCTACATAGTAAGCAGCTCCTGTAGCAGAACGTCCAACTAAAGGATATGCGTTTTTACCTGTTGGTTCAGACATGTTTCCAACAACTTTTCCGTAACCTACAGCAATACCAATAGTTCCTCTTGCCTGACCTGGTTGAGCAACAACCGGCATATTTTCTACAGTAACACCATTTGCAGTAACACTAATCATGTTTGCTGGTGATTCCTGACCTAATTGAGTATTGTAACCTCTTTCCTTCATTTCTGCAGGATTCATAGTTACATAGTTGTCCCAAGTAATTTTAGTTATCGGATCCGGAGTTTCTTGTAACCATGGGTTATCTGCTCCTGCTCCTGCACCAACTGCTGCATTTTGAGTAATTTCTAATTCAAAATCTCCGGCAAATGGTTTGTTGTTTACTTTAATTCCTGCTAATGCTTCACCATTAAATGAAGCAACACCTGTCTCAACATTCATTTTAACCTCTCCATCATGAACAGCTTTGTTCCAGAAATCGTTAAATGGCGTTAATACTAATTCGCTAGCAAATGTATTTTTCCAATTTTCTTTAATAAAATTATAATAACTTGTATCTTCTTTTCCTGCCCAAACTAAACAACTCTCTTGTGCTTGACGAGTGTTAAATAAAGGAGAAATAGTTGGTTGTTGTATCGTGTAATAATTACTTACCGGATTGTAATCATTCCATGATTCGAATGCATGATTATCCGGACAAACATATTTACAAGCTTTAGACGTTTCGTTTGCTTTTGTTGCAAAAGAAATAGTTGATTTAACTTTTCCTAAAGCTGCTTTAAATTTCTCTCCTAAACTGAAAACAGGGTCAACACCATAAATAGCTAAAACGTCCACTTTGCCTTCATTCATTTCAGCGATTAATGCTTCCACTTTAGCATCATCTCCGGCTTTAGTTTTAGATACCGTATTCATATCAATAGTATTCCCATAATTTCCTAAAATTTGGTTGATACCATTAACGATTAATTGCGTGTCTTTATCATTATTTCCTGCAACAACAATAGAAGCTCCTTTAGCAGTTTTTAAAGATTTAACTGCATTAGCAATTTGTGCTTCATAATTAGTTTTAGGAGCATCGATACTTCCTCCTAATTGTTTGAATATGTTTGCTAAAATAGCAGCATATTCAGATGGTTTTACAGGAACTCTTACATCTGCATTTGTTCCTGAAAGCGACATGTTCGCCTCAAATTGGAAATGTTTCGACATCCAATCGTTATCCGGCTTACGTGTTTGAGCATAATCATTCAAATACATAGGAGTATCTAGCCAATTACCCATAAAATCTGCTCCAACACTAACAATAGTTTTTGCTTTAGCAAAATTATAAATAGGAATGGCTCTAACACCAAACGATGCCATATTAGCATCTAACATTCCTGAATAAGAAATTTCATCTAATTGAATGATGTTAAGCTTGCTAGCTTCTTCAGTTGAGGAAAATGTGTTTAAACTTTCAATTGCTGCTCTTGTAGAAGGGCTTACTAAACTTGTAGTTAAAACTCTTACATTTTTAGCAGCTGTTAAGTCTTTTTTAATAGCAGCATCAATAGTTTTCCAATCGGTAGAGTTACCACCCATCATTGGGTTTTGGTATCTGTTGTTATCATATAATGAAAGTACAGCACCTGCAACTCTTGCATTAATTGCTCCTTTAGTAAGTTTAGATTCTTTATTACCTGTTACATGAATAGGTCTTCCTTCTCTGGTTTTTACTAAAATTGGAGCAAAATCATTACCATCAAAATAAGTAGAAGCATAATAATTTGCTTTACCAGGAGTAATTTCTTCCGGTTTAGTAATATAAGGAATAGCCTTAGTAACCGGAGTTTCGCAAGCTGCTAATGAAGCTGCTGCAACACCAAAACCAAGATATTTTAAGAAATCTCTACGTGATGTAGATGAATTTTCCAACGTTTCATTGTCACCTAAAAATTTGTCTATCGGTAACTCCTCAGGAAATTCATTATTCACAGACTCCAAAAATTTAGGGTCATTATTTAGTTGTTCTAAACCTTTCCAGTATTTTTTTGAATTAGCCATATTTATGTTAATTGTATCTTACTT
>CAMPHX010000011.1 GCA_946886085.1 uncultured Flavobacteriales bacterium
GGTATAAAACAGTTCGCTTTTCAAAATAAAACTATGAAAAATTTTAAGTTATTTACTTACATGTTGATGGTAAGATTTATGTGTTTTCTCAAGATGAGAAACATCGCCTGTAGGCATTAATCCCCAAAAAATAACCACGCCTGCTAAAATAAGTGTTGATTTGGCTATTGCCATGATTTTATTCTCGGCTGTTTTATAATTTTTAATGGTAAATAAGGGGATAAAAACAAAGACCAACAATGAAAGTCCTGAATAATAAATAATTGCGGTTCCCGGCCAATGCATAATTTTAAAAAGTGTGGCTATGCTCAATAAAATTGCTGCCAAATAACCTATTGAGGCAGTTAACTTTTTCATTTTTCCACTAGCATTATTAATGTCTAATGTAGCCATTAAGGGGAAAACTATTACGCCTATTAGCACTAGACCAATAACCAGTAGTATTCCTGCTCCCGACCAATGCATGATTTTAAAAAACACACCACTAATAACTAAAAGTGATGAAATGATTCCAATAATTCCTGTTGTTTTTTTCATTTTTCTTTGTTTTAAAGTTAATAAATAGATAGTTGCTTCTTGTATTTCTGAAAAGTGTTTATAACCAAATTCTTTCAAGGCTAGTTTTAATGAATCACCAAAAGATTTGCCTTCATCCATTTTTTGTTCTACCATGCAACATACATGATCTAACAAATCAACTTGAAGCGATTCATAGCTTACACCATTATCTACAATCAAATCAAAAATTTTGTCTATTTGTTGTTCACTTAGCGTTGCCATAACTAATATTAGCTTTTGGGTCTAAAATAGATTTAATGGTAATCATAAAATCTAAAAACTCATCAATTGCTGCGGTTGCTAAATTTTTACCTTCGGGAGTTAGTAAATAGTATTTTCTTATTCTTTTACCAATATTCTCCTGTTCGATAATCACTATTCCTTCTGCTTCTAATTTATGTAGCAGCGGATATAAAGCTCCTTCAGTAATTTGAATTTTACCTTGCGTTAATACTTTTACCTTGCTGGTAATTTCATACCCATACATTCTTCCTTCTTGTTCTAACAATTTTAGGATAATGGGTTTTAATGTGCCTTTTATTATTTCTTTTGAATACATAGGACAAAAATACATAAATTTCTTATGTATTTAAGTTTTAGGTAATAAATTTTTCATGTTGTTTGTTTAAATGACTGATTTTCAATAGGAATAAATTTATATTCGATGATTACACTTCAATCTTTTTCCATTTTCCTTTTCGGAAAAACCAAATAGCAATAAGTGCATGGAGTGAATGACAAAAAGCAATGGTAATAAAAACACCTAACACTTCCATTTGCATGGGAATAGCTAATATATACGCCATTGGAATTTCGAGTAGTAAAAATACCCCAATATTAATATACATAGGGGTTTTAGTGTCTCCCGCTCCATTAAATGCTTGAATCATTACCATTCCTACTGCAAAAAACACGTACCCTAAGGCAATAACTCTTAAGCCTGTACCCGCAATGGTGCTTACTTCTTCGCTAAGTGTAAACCAACTTGCCAACACATTCCCAAAAAACAAATAAATGATGGTAATAGCCGAAAGAAATATTACGTTGTACCGGGCAGTTAACCAAACTGAAATAACCGCCCGTTTTACTTTTTTAGCTCCTAAGTTTTGACCAACTAATGTAGAAGCTGCGGCTGACAATCCCCAAGCAGGCATTAAACTAAAAATTAAAATTCTGAATGCAATAGTAAAACCGGCAACAGAAGCACTTCCAAACTCTGCAATAATTCGTGTTAGTACAATCCATGCAACTGAATCAATGAGAAATTGTCCCATTCCACCCATAGAAATTTCTATGATACGCTTCATTGTTTTCCACTTTAGTTTAATGTTTTCTTTAAGGATAACTAAACGATGTTTTCCATTTAATAAATGATATAGTTGGTAAATCACGCCTATACTTCTTCCTGTGGTAGTTGCCCATGCAGCTCCTTCCAATCCGAAACCTTCAAAACTACCGAGTCCAAAAATAAGTAGCGGGTCAAGAAAAATATTGATGCCGTTAGCTATCCATAATGTTCGCATTGCCAAATGTGCTTGTCCGGCACCACGAAAAGCTCCGTTAATTAAAAACAGCAGCATAATGGCTAAATTTCCTGCAAAAATAATTCGTGTATAAGGAACCCCAATAGCTATTACTTCATCACTTGCTCCCATTAATTGCAAAATATTTTCGGCAAACAGAAAACCTAACACAGCAATTACAATAGAAATGCCACCACCAAACATTAACAATTGAAAAGCAGCACTGCCTGCAGCTTTAAAATTTTTTTCACCAAATCTTCTTGCTACCATTGCTGTTGCAGCCATGCTAATACCAACACCAACAGAATAAACAATAATAACTACTGCTTCTGTTAATCCTACTGTAGCCACAGCATTATCTCCTAATTTACCGACAAAAAATATATCTACCACAGCAAAAAGAGATTCCATAACCATTTCCAAAATCATAGGAACCGATAAAAGAAAAATACCGGTTTTAATATTGATTTTGGTAAAGTCTTGCTCTTTACCCAAAAGGGCTTCTTTAAATAATTTCCAGCTGTTCATGAGAATTTTTAAGGAGATAAAAATAATACTTTTTTAAGCTACTTGGGCTAACTTTTCTTAGCGGTTTGTTATTTTTTCTTTAATCTTTTTTAAATGTTAGTCCTTTTTCTTGTAATGCCTTCCTTAATATTGGTATACTGGCTTTTCCCATTCCGTGAAGCTTCAGTATTTCTTTCTCAGTATAAGTAGCTAATTTTTCTAGTGTATCTATTTCAAGATAATTCAACAATGCATTTCTTGCAGGAGAAGAAAGTAATGAGAGGAAACCTTCAGAAGGTTTTTTCTCTTTCTCACAAGTTGGGCAAGTTGGACAATCGGTACTCTTATAATATTGATGCCCTTTTTTACAAATTCTTAATGTTGCTTTTGCTTCTCTCATTTAATTATTCTAATCAATAGTATTATTAAATCTAATAACGACTGATTCATTTATAGCAATACTTCACATTTAAACCCATTTTGTTTAACCAATTCAGGAACTTTGTTGAGATCGTTAGTTTGGGTCATTATCCTTAAAATACGGTCGCAATCTTCTAAGTCAAAAGTAATTGCTGCATCAGGAAAAAATGATTGTATTTTCTGAGCTATACGTTCAGCATCTTTGTGTTGCTGAATATTTGTTTTAAATATTTCAATATTCAAAATCACTTTTCTCTTATTATCTTATGCTTTTTCGTGGCAATTAAACATCCATTGCACACCAAATTTATCCTTACAGCTTCCATAATATGAACCCCAAAACATGTCCATTAACTCTTGTTCAACAACTCCTCCTTCAGAAAGTGCTTTAAACAAACGCTTGGTTTCTTCTCTGGTATCAGGTTGTAAGTTGATGTATACATTATTACCAAATTTTACGTTGAAACCCATAGATTCAGGAGCATCGCTTCCCATAAGCATTGAACCACCAAGAATAGGAAGACAAACATGCATTACTAAATTTTTATCTGCTTCGGATATAGGAGGCATATCATCAGATGGTGGGATATCGCTGAAACGGTGTATTCCTCCATCAAATTCACCACCAAAAACGGTTTTATAAAAATTAAAAGCTGCTTCCGTATTTCCCGGAAAGTTTAAATATGTGTTTACTGTTGCCATAATGTTTAGTTTTTTATCGTTCACAAATTGATTTAAGTTTATTTAATGCTTTGGGCCATATTTCTTCAAAATAAGCCTTATATTCTTCATTGCTATCCGTATCAACAGCAAGTATTGTTTTTCCGTTTTCACTAGTAAAAGTATAATTTTCTAATGCTCCTGCCCAGCCTTCTACTTCCGGTCCGCTTGTTATTTCTTTGTCGCCATGAAGCAAACCCAAATGCTCTATAGAAATAAATTTGTTGGGGATGTTTTCTTTGATTTTACTCACCATCCCTCCAACATTGCCTTTTTCATCTGAACCTATAAAAAGAATTTTTGAACCCTTTTCCCACGAACCTTCAAAGTTAGATGTAGGGTTAAATTCTTTTGTCCATTCCTCATACGTTGGTTTACTTATCATGAGTTGATATACTTTTTCAACAGGTGCATTAATGGTAATTTTAAAATGTAAGTTGCTTATTACTGATGCTTTATTTTCAACATGCTTTTTAAAATTATTTAAAATAGCTTGCCAACCGTCTCGCTGCATTTCAATAGGATTAGTATTTTCTGCTTCAAAAGTTTCCGTTACCATTATTTCATTATCCTTTTCAGTAAACGTAATGCTTACTTTTCTGCCATCAGCAATGGTATAAACTATCTTTTGATTTTCAACAACTTCATCATAGATTCCCTCAAAATCAAACCCTGCACTTTTATCTTTAGCTTCCATGCGAAATAATAATTTTCCTCCCAC
This sequence comes from uncultured Flavobacteriales bacterium, assembly GCA_946886085.1. The sequence continues at coordinate 4,450 of CAMPHX010000011.1, forward strand.
ACGTAAATCATTTTCAGCAAAAGGTGTTTGCCAATCATCCGATGCATTATTCCACTGAATAATATGATTTGGGTCAGTCCAGCATCTCCAAACTTTTTCTATAGGGGCTTTAACCGAAGTTTCTATTTTTATGGTGGTTTTGTCTGTAGTTTTCATAATATAAATGGGTTAAAAAGTGACTAAATTGATATTAACACTACAAATGTAAGGGCTTTATTTTAAAAATAAGAGGTGTAAATAGGACAATGAAAAGGTAGTTTGCGACAAATCTTTTTTTATTTTTGCTGATATGAAACATGTTTCTGTATTATTACCACATTATGTAAATCTTGCCGGACTTGAAAATGCCCGACAAGGATTATTGGAAACCAATGAGTTTTTAAAAACACAAGGAAAGTCACCTGTATTTAATATTGAGATAGTAGGCATTATCCCTGAAATGCATGTTAACAATGGTCAGTACGCTATAAAAGCAGATAAATTACTGCACGAAATTAACACTACTGATATTGTTATCATTCCTCCCATTCAGAATAATATTGCTGAAGCATTACAATTAAACCATGAATTTTATCCTTGGGTAAATGCACAACATCAAGCAGGAGCTCAAATAGTAAGTTTATGTTTAGGTGCTTTTTTATTGGCAAGTACCGGATTGCTAAACGGTAAAGATTGTGTAACCCATTGGCGTGCCAGTGAACCTTTTAAGCAACTTTTTCCTAAAGTAAACTTGCTTTCAGATAAAATAATGACCGATGAAGATGGTATTTATACAGGAGGAGGAGCCTTTTCTTCGGCTAATTTAATTCTTTATGTTATAGAGAAAATGGTAGATAGAGAAACGGCTATTTATTGCTCTAAAATATTTCAGATAGATGCTGGAAGAGCTTCTCAATCGCCATTTATTATTTTTAAAGCTCAAAAAAACCATGCTGATACTGATGTAAAAACAGCTCAAACATTTATTGAGAAAAATTACATGGATAAAATTATTGTTAATGATTTGTGTGATTTAATAGGAATAGGAAGAAGAACCTTTGAACGTAGGTTTAAAAAAGCAACTGCCAATACCATTGTAGAATACATCCAACGAACAAGAGTTGAAGCTGCTAAAAAACAATTGGAATTAAGCATTAAAACCGTTAATGAAATCATGTTTGATGTTGGTTATTTAGATACCAAAGCTTTTAGAACTACCTTTAAAAAAATAACCGGATTAAGCCCTGTAGAATATAAAAACAAGTACAATAAGGTACTTGTGAATTAATATACGGTTATATTTAATTCCAGATAACCTCTCTCCGTTTGTAACACCTATGTTTTAAGATGTGGAGGCTTTCTTCGCTATCAATATAGTATGTATATCTTTTTCCGTTTCTGATTTTTTGTATTCTACATAAAATACTTTTATTGCTACAAAATTATTATCTATAAGTAGCTTTTTTATAGTATCTAGTTGATAGAAATGAAAATATACTCTATCTCCACTACTGTTAACTTGATAATCTGATTTGTCTGGATCACCTTCAACAAAACTTAAATAAATGAGACCGTTTTCACTTAATAAATTAGAACAATCAGCAACTAGCTTAGCAGCATCTAAATCTGATAAATAAGGCAAACAAAAACCACCAACTATTCCATTGTATGTTGTCTTTAGCTGACCAATCTGCCTGCAATCCATAATGATGAAACTTGCTTTAGGGTTATTCTTTTTTGCAAGTTCTATCATATTAGGAGCTACATCTGTTCCTAAAATTTCAAAATCAGGTCTTTTTGTTAGTAGGTAGTTAGTTATATTGCCCGGTCCGCAACCTATTTCTAAAATTTTGACTTTGGGTTGGGTAATCGCATTACAAATAACATCATACGTTTCATTATATAAGTCCATATTCATAAACTTATCTTGGTATATTGAAGCTATTTTGTTCCACGTTTCAAAAGTTTCTTTATACCTATCCATAGTTTATGGTCTTATAAAACAAAAATCGTAACGCTGTTATTTCTTGATTAAAGCAAGATATTTATCTCTGTTCTCAAAAATAACCCAAAGGTTTATTGCTAACAATACCAACGCCATTGGCAGTCCTGAAGGTGCTTGATAAATGTGTGTCAATATTATGCCTACCATTACCGGAAAAATAACTATAGCTCCTAATGCTCTAACCCGTGGAATAATAAAAAGTAAACCCCCAACTATTTCTGCAACAGCAACAAGTGGCATCAGCCAACCAATTGTCATAAAAGCTTCAAACACTTTCATCATAGATTCCGGCATGTCATCAGGTACCGGCATATAATTAAAAAATTTATTTAGTCCTGCATTAATGAACATTAGTCCAAATAACAGACAGATTACAAACATGATTTTATTTTTCATCTCTATTTATTTTAAGGTTAATAATAATTCATATAAATTACTAAGCTAATAACTATACTTTCAGGCAAGCACGAAACCCTCTTGCTCCATAATAAGATTCTGCTCCGTTGTGATAAATAAAAGTTTTTCCGTAACGCCAATCGCCAAAAATAGCTCCTCCGAGTGCTCTAATATCGGCAGGTGTTGCAATCCAACTAGAGGTTTTCGTATCGAATTTTCCTAATTGTTGCAATTCATGATATTGCTCTTCAGTTAATAATTCAACACCCATTTCTGCCGCCATACCAATAGCACTATGTTTAGGTTTGTGTTGTTTTCTCGATTCCAATGCTTCTGGGTCATAACAAACACTCCTGCGTCCTTTGGGGCTTTCTGCGGAGCAATCATAAAAAACATATTCGTCAGTAGTTTTATCGTATTTAACGACATCCGGTTCTCCTCCTGTTTCTTCCATTTCATTTAGCGACCATAGTTTTTCAGGATTGGCTTCCAACTTTTCTTGTACTTTCTTCCACTCAAATTCTTTATAGTGATTTAAGTTTTTTTCAAAACGCGTTTGTAAGGTTTTTAATAACTCCTCTTTTTGTTGCTGAGATACTATTTTTTGTTGACTCATAACTTTTTGATTTTTAGTTAAAAAATTATTTTATGCCCTCCACCTCTGTACACGTATTTTAAACTTCTCTACAATAAAATAAGTTACAGGAACAATAATTAACGTTAAAAAGGTGGCAAAGGTTAACCCAAAAATTACTGTCCATGCTAATGGTCCCCAAAAGATTACGTTATCTCCACCAATATAAATTTTAGCATCAAACTCTGTTACTAATGAGAAAAAATCTATGTTTAAGCCTATTGCCAACGGAATTAACCCAAAAACGGTGGTAATAGCTGTTAGCAATACCGGACGTAAACGAGCGGTTCCTCCTTCTACAATAACATTAAATAATTCAGGCAAGGCTAATTTATCTTTTTTAACTAATCCCAGTTCTTTTTTCTTCCTTTCTACCAAGAGCTCGGTATAATCAAGCAGCAGCACCCCGTTGTTTACTACAATTCCGGCAAGAGAAATAATTCCCACCATCGTCATCATAATTACGAAAGTCATGTTAAAAATAACCAAGCCAAAAAGTACTCCAATAAAACTCAAAAAGATGGTCATTAATACAATTAATGGTTTTGAAAATGAATTAAACTGTAGTACTAACAAAAAGATAATTAATCCCAATCCTGAAAATAAAGCAGTTGTTAAGAATGCCATATTTTTTTCTTGTTCTTCCATTTGCCCGGTAAAATCGATGGTAGTGTTTTTAGGTGTTCTAAAATTAGACAACCTGGTTTTAATGGTTTGAACAATTTCTGTAGCATTATATCCTGTTTTAACAGAAGAATACAAAGTAACCACACGATTTAAATCTCTATGCTTAATAGCCGTGTAAGAGGACGTATTGTGAGTGGTAATTAAGGTAGAAACCGGAATGTCCTTAATTTGTCCGTTTGATGGATCTCTAAATACAATTCGTTGGTTATACAGGGCATTGGTATTATGCTTATACGCTTCATCAAACCTAACGGCAACATCATATTCTTCGCCACCCGTTTTATAAACACTAGCTTTTTCACCATAAAGCGATCTACGCAATTGACTCCCTACTTGTCTGACAGAAACACCCAATTCACCAGCTTTTTTTCTATCAACAGTTATTTCAGTTACCGGTTTACTTTTGTTTACATCAATTTTTAATCCTTCAATACCCGGAATGTTTAATTTATTAATAGCTTCTCTAAGGTTTTTAGCTGTAAGAATAAGATCATTATAATCTTTCCCTCTAATTTCAATATTAATAGGATATCCGGCAGGAGGTCCGGCAGCTTCTTTTTCTACAGAAATATTTACTCCCGGATAGGTGCCAACAGCTTCTCTCACTTCTTCCATAAAATCTTTACTGTTTTTCCCTCTTCTGAGTTTAGATTCTCTTAATGAAACCGTTATTTTTCCTTTGTGAGGCATTTCTGCATTAGAACCACCATCAGTTTCAGGATTTCCGGCACCTTCACCCACTTGAGAAACAGCAGACTCTACCATATAGTTATAGCCTGTTTCATCTTTATAATTATCTACTACTTTAAAAACTTTAGCTTCAATTTCTTTAGTTAGTTTATTGGTTTTTTCAATGGCTGTTCCTTCGGGATATTCTAAATAAACAAACACTTGGTTGGGTTCATTGTCAGGGAAAAACTCCACTTTTGGTTGTGCAATAGCAAATACAATAAACGAAAGAATTAACAATCCAAACGTTCCGAAAAGAAATACATAAGGCTTTTTACCACTCAATGCAAAAGATAAAAACTTTTGATATCTAGTTTCAAGAATAACCAAAATAGTTTCCTGAAAATAATTTGCAGCTTTTACTAAGAAGTATTTATAAACCCAAAGTATAATAGCTGCAAAAACCAATAAGGTTCCCATACCTCTAAATCCACCACCAATAACTAAACTAAGTACTCCGAAAAAGAATAAAATAGCACTTAATTTTATTAAGAACTTTTTACTCATTTCTTTCTCTTCAGTTTTCATAAAATCTGCTGTAAGCATAGAATTTATAAAAATGGCTACAAATAGTGAAGAACCTAACACTATAGAAAGCGTAATAGGGAATATTTTCATGAAATTACCCATAATTCCCGGCCAAAAACCTAGTGGAACAAAAGCTGCTACCGAAGTTAATGTTGAAATAATAATAGGTGTAGCAATTTCACCAATACCTTGTTTGGCTGCAGCTATTCTACTCATGTTTTCTTTTTGCATAAGTCGAAGCACATTTTCTACCACCACAATTCCGTTATCTACCAACATTCCTAATCCCATAACCAAGGCAAAAAGCACCATCGTATTCATAGTATAGCCTATCATATTAAGTAAGGTAAACGATAAAAACATAGACATTGGAATAGCAAAACCAACGAACAGTGCATTTCTGAACCCTAAAAAGAACATTAACACGCCAACCACTAACAATATCCCAAAAATAATATTGTTTACCAACTCATCAACTTGGTTAATGGTTTTTGTAGATTGATCATTTGAAGTAGTAACACTTAAATCTTTAGGTAAATAATCGCTTTTGGCTTCTTCCAAAATAACTTTAATTTTTTCAACAGCTTCTACCATGTTTTTACCTGAAAGCTTCTTAACATCAAGCATTACCACAGGTTTAGAAAACTCTCTGGCGTAGGTAGTTCTTTCTTTTTCCTGAAAAGCAATAGAGGCAACATCTCTAAGGTAAATTGGTCCATTTTCATTCTTAACCACAAAGTTGCCTAACTCTGCTGCGTCTTCAATTTCTCCAATAACTCTAATGGTTCTTCTTTGCTCATTCATTACCAAATTACCAGCAGAAACAGTTGTATTTCCTCCAGCAATGGTATTGATAATATCATCAAAGCTCACTTTTGAAGCCGACATTTTATAGACATCAACAGCTACTTCAATCTCTTTTTCCTGAGCTCCACGAATATCTACTTGTTTAATTTCCGGTAATAACTCTATTTTCTTCTCTAAATATTCCGCATATTCTTTCAGTTTTTGAACTGGATAATCTCCTGAAATATTAACGTTGATAATAGCAAACTCTTCAGCTATATTTAAGTCGAACACATTCGGTTCAACTTTAGCTCCATTAAAGGTTGGCCAATCTGCTCCTGCTTTTTTTAAGTCAACTTTATCTTTAACTTTAGATTTCGCTTCTGGAATACTAAAATCCTCTTCAAACTCAACAATAATAATAGAGTAATCTTCTTGAGAAGTAGAAGTAATTTTTGTGATGCCGCTCAAATTCTGCAATTCCTCTTCAAGAGGGTCAGTAATGAGTTTTTCCATATCCTCAGAGGTATTTCCTGGGAAAACCGAACTAATGTAAATTTTAGTTTCTTTAACCTCTGGAAAGCTTTCTCTGGGCATCGAGTAATAAGCAGATATTCCTGTAATTAATATAAGAAATATCATGAGGTAAATAGTCATCTTATTGTCTATCGCCCAAGATGATATTCCAAACTCTTTTAGTTTTTTATTTTTAGCCATTTTCGTTTTATAGTTTTGTTCTGTAGTCTGTTAATTTTACTTCACATAAAGTTGAGAGACTGAATTAGAAAGTTCGAGTACAAGGCTTTCAAAGTTTTAAAAATCAAAGTGTTTACTGTAGTAAATGACTGATTTTTTGAAACGAGAATAACGAAGTAATCGGACTTTCTAAACAGGCTCTAATTACATTTTTTTAATTAAAACTTGCTCTTCCTCCTTTACCGTTCTTGCTCCTTCCTCAATAATTATATCTCCGTTAGCAATTCCTTCAGTAATTTCAGCAACACCATTTTGTGTTTTTCCTATTTTAACTAATCTCTTTTCTGCATAATTTCTGTTTTTCTTTCCTTTCTTCACTGCGTAAACATATTTTTCGCCTTCAGCATTTTCAGAAATAATAGCTTGAGGCAATACCAAGGCACTATCGTTTACATAATTGTTGATGCTTAACAAGGCTGTCATGTTAGGTTTAACCATTTTATTTTCATTGGTTATTGCTATTTCAATTTTAAACGTTCTGTTGTTAGGATTGATGTAGTTGCTTACTTGTCTGATAGTTGAAGTAACCGTATCGTTTAGTACAGGGAAATAAACATTTACCTGAGAACCTGTTCTAATATTGGTGATGTAATTTTCAGGAATTTCAGCTTCAATAAACATGTCTTTTAGGTTAATAATTCTAAACAATTGGTTCATTCCCGGAGAAACTACCTGACCTTGTTCCGACATTACATCATCTATTACTCCGCTAAAAGGAGCGGTAATTGTAGTTTTTGCCAACTGCTCTTTCATTTGGTTTACTGATTTTTGCTGTGCCTCATAATTTGCTTTAGCTTGTAAAAACTGAATTTCTGAACCAATTTTATCTTTCCATAATCTTTCCTGACGCTCAAAAGTTGTTTTTGCCAACGCCAACTGTGTTTCCATTTGAGATAATTGTTGATTTAAACCGCCATCATCAATTTTAGCTAATACTTCGCCTTTGTTTACAAACTGACCTTCTTTTACCAACACTCTGGTTAAAACACCTGCATATTCAGGGTAAATAACAATGTTTTCTTTGGTTTGAACATTTCCTTGAATTTGAACATAATGCTTAAAACTAGTTGCTTTAGCTTCAATAGTTGTAATTACTGGAATTGACAACGAAGAATCTAAATTAGCAATAGCAATGTCTAATTTTTCTATCTCATCTAAAATAGCATTTTGCTTAGCTGTCAACTCGTTTTTCTTAGCATTTATTTCTTCAAGGTTGTTTCCTGCAACAATTTCGTCAACAGTTTTTTCTTTTCCTCCACAAGAAATTAAAGTTGCTGCAACGCTGATGATGATTAATATTTTTTTCATTTTTTTTAAGTATTTTGAGTGATTGATATGTTTGATTTAATTGATTTT
>CAMPHX010000012.1 GCA_946886085.1 uncultured Flavobacteriales bacterium
CTCCTGGAGATACCTTAGGATACAACTACAATGGAAATTGGTTGTATGCTCAGCAAAGTCAGATTACATTAGATTTTAATGCTGCTTTTCCATCTTATGTAGAACTTCCTAAAGTAACACAATTACCCAACAACATTAGTGAAATAAACATCAATAACCAATTTGAAATTTATCCTAACCCTGCTCAAAACCTAATTACTATTAATAGAACAGACAACAAAGCTGCTTTTATTGTCATTTATTCTTTATTGGGAAATGTCTGCTACCAAAGCAATTTAAAAAATGATGAACTTTCTAAAATTATTGATATTAGTAATTTTGCTAACGGTATCTATTTTATTAGCATAAGTGATAATAATGGAATGAAAAACACAAAAAAGTTTGTAAAAAACTAAACCACCTCAGCAACTACAAAGGTACTTCCTCCGATAAAAATCATATCCTTGGCAGTAGCATTTTTTTGAACTGCTTTGTAAGCTGCTTCAACAGATGGAAAAGTTGTACCTGACAAACCAACTGCTGTTGCTTTTTCTGCTAAAGTATTTACATCTAATGCTCTTGGTATGTTGGCCTGACAAAAATAATAAATCGCATTGTTGGGTAATAATTGAAGGATATTGGTAATGTCTTTATCGTTTACCACTCCCAACACAAAGTGTAATTTCTCATAGTCTTGCTCAGCTAATTGAGCTAAAATTAATTTTATTCCTGCTTCATTATGTCCAGTATCACAAACGGTTAGTGGTTGCTTATTTAATACTTGCCACCTCCCCATTAATCCTGTATTATTTACCACATTTAATAAGCCTTTTTTGATATGGTTTGCTGCAATTTTCCAACCTAATGTTTGAAGGATTTGGATAGTAGCCACTACTGTTTTTTTATTCTTTTGCTGATAGGCTCCTTTTAAATCACTCTCATACTCTTGAGTGGGGTACTCATCTGCAAATTGTATAGGAGCACCCAATTGTCTGGCTTTTTCAATAAAAACAGGCTTTATTTCAGGTTGAGTTTCACCAATAACTACAGGAATAGTTGATTTAATTATCCCTGCTTTTTCAGCTGCAATTTTGGCTAAAGTATCTCCTAAAAACTGCGTATGATCCATGCTGATATTGGTAATAACAGCAACTTCCGGAGTAACTATGTTGGTAGAGTCGAGTCTACCTCCCAAACCGGTTTCTACAATAGCGATATCTACTTTTTGGTTAGCAAAATAATGAAAAGCTAGTCCAACGGTCCATTCGAAAAAAGAAAGCTGTATTTTTTCAAATTCATTTTTGTACTCCTCAACAAAGTCAATCACTTCACTTTCTGGAATCATTTCTCCGTTAATTTTTATACGTTCTCTAAAATCTTTTAAATGAGGAGAAGTATAAAGCCCAACTTTATAACCTGCTTCTTGTAAAATAGATGCCAACATGTGCGAAGTCGAGCCCTTGCCATTTGTTCCTGCAATATGCACACATTTAAATTTTTTTTCAGGATGATGTAACAACTCGCTTAAACGATAAGTATTGTCGAGATTAGCTTTGTATGCTGCATTTCCTATACGTTGATACATGGGCAGCTGACCAAAAAGATAATCGAGTGTTTCAGGGTAATTCATTAACATAAATTTTTTGCAGAAAATACTCTATCGTATTTAATCATAACACAAATAACGTTCAAATTTCACTAATTCTCATCAACAAACCACAGAGAAACATAGAAAAAGTTTAAAGAAAAGTCATTCAGAGTAAATCATAATTTTTCCATTTTATGGAAACAAACTATATGAGACTTTATATCATCTATTTGGATTTAGTAATTAAAACTATGCTACTATGTGGTTTAAATTGTAGGTTATCCACATTAATTAAGAATGTAAACAAAAGTCATAGTGCCTTTTTGCTCAGCAGGAGCATCTGCTTTTACATTGAAACGAGCTTCTAGTGCAGCTTCTTTAGAAATCTTATACAAGGTTGGGTTGGTAGTACTAGAGCCTCTTGCTCCGGGTGTTGCTCTAATCACTTTTCCGTTTTTATCCACCACAATTTCTACCACAACTTTTCCATCTTCTTGTGTCGGATTATTGGGTTTTTTCACTTTTACCATCGATCTTCCAGCCAAAGAAAAGTCAACACCATTACCTGTCCCGCCACCGTTGTAGTTACTACTAGTTGGATCTCCATCAATATCACCCTGATCTCCGGGAGTAGTAGAATTACCATCTCCCGTAGAATTATTATTAGGATTATTCAATGCATCTAGAGCATTAGATAAGTTTTCATCTACTGTTTGCTCTGTTTGTTGTGTTGTTGTATTTTCGTTGGTAGTGGTAGTAGTATTTTGTGAAGCATTCATCTCCACGGATTCTTCAGTAGTTGTTAAAGCATTTTCTTGAGCAGAACTTGGTGTAGTTGTTTCGCTTGTGGTAGCATTCTCAGATGAAGACGTACTTTCTGTTGAAGAAGGCTGAACATCACCCATTCCTTCGTCAGTTGTCCCAAAATTAATGACCATTCCTCCTGCATTTTCTTCAGGTGGATCTTGGTAAGTCATCCCAAATTGAATAAATAGCAATAATAATAGTAAGTGAAACAAAATCGTTCCAATTACTCCGGCTCTACTATTTTTTTCTTGTAAGATTTCCATTTATGTTGCTTGATGCTTTATTTTTATTTATTCCATAATTTATTTTGGAGAAGTAGCTAACACCAATTTTAATTTGTTCCTATTGGCAATATCCATAATTACCACTACATTTTCTATCGGCACGCTTTTTTCTGCTCGCAATATAATACCCGGATTTTCTTCATTAGCCGTCTGCGATAATAATAAGGTTTCTAATTCTTCAACAGCTACCTCATCTTTATTTACATAATATCTTAAATCTTCAGTAATACTAACATTTACTGTTTGCGGACGAGGAGCTGAATGACTTGCTTTAGGTAAAATAACATCCAACGCATTAGGACTAATTAATGTAGATGCGATGATGAAAAACACCAACAACAAAAACACAATATCTGTCATACTCGACATATTGAAATTGGTGTTTACTTTATTTTTTGAACGTATAGCCATTTTGGTTAATTGTTATTTGTTAATCGTTATTTTCTCGCAAAGACGCCAAGACGCTAATAAATATTATTTGTCTAATCTCTAATTTCAAATTTTCAAATCAATTAGCCGGCTCATGTAAAATATCTAAAAACTCAGTTGTTCTTGCTTCCATTATAAACACAATTTTTTCCACTTTTGCTACCAACGTATTATAACCAATATAGGCAACAATACCAACTATAAGTCCGGCTACGGTAGTGGTCATTGCTGTAAAAATTCCTTCCGATAATGTATTCAAATCGACACCTCCGCCACCTTTAGCCATTTCGTGGAAAACCAAAATCATCCCGATTACTGTTCCTAAGAAACCTATCATTGGTGCAGCACCAGAGATAGTTGCCAAGGTAGATAAGTTTTTTTCTAACTTGTTTAATTCTAATTTCCCAGTATTTTCAACGGCTGTTCCAATATCACTTAATGGTTTTCCAATTCTAGAAATTCCTTTTTCTATCATTTTTGCCACAGGAGAAGCATTAGATTTACAAAGCGATTTAGCAGCATCCATCTTTCCTTCGTGAATAAAATCTTTAATTTGATTCATGAAATTAGCATCTTCTTTACTTGCTGTTTTAATTGCAAAATAGCGTTCCACAATAATATAAACAGCTAGTATAGACAATATCAACAGGGTTATCATAATAATTGCCCCTCCAATTCCACCGGAGCTTACCAATTCCCATATAGAAAGTGTTTTTTCTTCAGAAACTGCCTCCTGAACTACTGTTGATGTAGTATCAGCAGCTACGTTAATTTGTAATAAAATATTATTCATCATAATTATAGATTTTTATAGTGCTAAAATACGGCTGTTTATAAGCTTAGAGATGGCTAAAAAATGTAATTTGTAAACAGCGAACTGTTAGCTTTTATTGTTCGGAATTTCTTAAATCTTATTAAAAAGACAGTTTTAAAATTAATAGAAAACAATTACCCTTAATTAAAATCACATAGTTTTACATAGAAATACATAGCTGTAAAAGACAACTATAGCACACACAATAGTGTCCCGATAAAATCGGGACAAACTATCTGAAACTTATTCAGAACTTTTTGTTTGTTTAAAAAACTATGTGGTTAAAAAATTTTATTTACGCTCGAACAATTGTAAAAAAACAGTAGGAGAATGCAGTTCATGAATAGGTTTATAACCTGAATATAAAGCATCTAGTTCTGCATCACTAAAACCATTAAACACATTAGAATAAAGTATGTAGTTGTCTTTACCAATATTTTTTGGTTTAAACGAACGAATATCTTCTGCCATAAAAATGATAGCATGGTTTCCTAAAACTGGAAAAGCTGTTCCTACCTCATGATAAGGAATTTCATTAACATCTAAATAGTCATTCATCTCTAATTGCAAATTATAAAAAGGCAAATGAGCCAAACTAGCATCCCAACCTTGGGCAATTTTATTAGGATACACCCAAAAATTTCCTACTAAAAGCGAAACAGTCAACACTCCGAAAAGACTTTTTTTAACTACTGAAGATGTAGTCACTTTATTTACATAATAGCCTGCTGCCAACAATATCAACAAATATAAAGGCAATAAATACCTATGTCCGGTAAGTTGTTGATAATACAAAAATGGAATGATGAAAATGAACGCACTAACTATTATCAATATTAATAACTGTAATGATGTTGATTCTCTCAACAGCTTTTTTCTATACATAATTGCCATAACTAAAAGAGCCAATACAATCAACACTCTTCCAAAATCTAATATTCGCCAAGCAAATATTCCTATGTTATATAGCACTCCGTTAAAATCATTAGCAATTCTACCTTCTTCCCAAGCAGAATTGGAATGAGACCAAAACCAACCTGTTGCCTTATAATGATAAAAATGATAGGCTATGAAAAGTAAAAATGGAAAAGCATAAAACAATGACTTCATTAATAAAAGGTGTAATGGAAAACCTCTAAAATGTTGTCTTCTTAATGAAAAAATAAAGTCGATTAAAAAAATGGCAAATGCTGCTACTATTCCTCTCATACTAATTAAAAACAAGCCAATAAGAGCCAACATTAAAAGTGTTTTTCTATTTTCAAAAACAGCATTAAGTGCCAATAAAAAACAAAAAAGCAATATAATATCAGGAGAAATCATTGCCGCCTGGCTCAAAAAAGTCGGATCAACCAGCATCATCAACATTGTTAATACCAACACATAAGAAGTACCAATAAATCGTTTGGCTAATACATAAACCTGATAAACAATTCCCAATAAAAATGGTAACATGGCAAAATGAGCTACCACCAACGATTTACCAAAAAACTGCCATATTTTAGCTATATACATCGGCAACAAAGGCACATGCCCCGTATCAATCTGGTTAGGAAGAATAAACGAACGGAAATTATTTTCATAAAAAAAAGTTGCCGGAGCAGCAACTAAATTAATGGTATCCCAAAAAAAGAAATTATTAGAAACATAAGCCGTAAAGAGTATAAAGAATAAAAAAAATGGAACTACTATTTGAATTTTTCGACTAATCATTTTTGGGATAATTACCGCCCAAAACTACTTATTTTTTTTAGTTGCGATATTAAATCCAAGTCCGAATGATAAACGAATTTCATTTATAGGATAAGGAGGAAGGTTGGATAAATGCTTACCCGACACAAAACGAGCATCTATAAACAAGTGAAACCATTTAGCTGCAAAATAATTAAACCCTGCTACAGTAGAAACCAAAGGGGTTACTTCAGTTTTTGAAGTTCCATCATAACGTGTTGCAGCCAATCCGGGCTGAACTCCTATATAAGGCACCAAATTGGATTTTTTACTAAAATGATATGCCATTCCTGCAAATAATTGATGGTTGACATCCAAACTGTTTTCTTCATTTTTTAGGAAGAAATAAGTATCTCCTCGTGTCGTTAAAAAGGAGTGAAGAAAATATTCTAAATTTCCGTGAAGAAAAATGTTGTTTTCATTTCTATCGGTAGATTTTCCCATACCTATTGTTCCTTGAAAACGTAACAATCCTTCTTTTACAACTAAATCGCTGGTTTGAGAAAATAAATTCATTCCACAAAAAACAAGCACAATAACTAACGCTTTTTTTACCATAGTTGAGCAATTTTAAAATTAACACTTAGAGTAAATAACAAATGCCCTTCCAACGAAAAACCACTATGACCTTCTTTTGCTATATGAATTTCTTTCACTCCATTGTGTTCGTGCGTTTCTGCATGCACATCGCTTCCTAAATGCATCATGTACTGACTTGATAATGAAATATCAACTATTTCGGAAAGGTTAATGTGCGTACCCAAACCAACTTGTGTTGCCGAGCTCAACCTAGAAACTGTTTGTGGTGAATTTGAAGTGTAAATATTATAAGTAGTTCTTACTTTGGTGTAATCAAAACAATGTCCTGCCAACACATAAGGAACCAACTTTGCTTTAGTATTAAATGGGTAAATCATTACCGACCAACCAATATGGTAATCGTTTCTAGTGGCTAAACCATCAATATCTTCATTAATAAAATCGGTGAACCATTCCGTATTTATTCTGTTGCTAACTCGTATTCTAAACTGACCTCCAAAGCCAACACCTAAATTTTCAGTCGCTCCAAAAGTGCTAAATGTATTTCTAACTCCTAAAGAAAATGTTCCTGATTTTTTTTCGGATAATGTTGAAGAAATATCTTCTTGTGCGAAAAGCAACATCGGTAAGAGAAAAGAAACTATTAAAAGAATTCGTGGCATAGAACAAATTTTAGTTAATTGTAAAGAAACAACGAATTTTTCTATTTTTTAGTTTGTTATCCAAACAATTTTGAAAAAATAGATTCAATTTTATTTACAAATACGATTTCTATTTTGTGCTGACTAACATCCAATCCTTTTTGGTTGTATTTAGAAACAAAGATTCTTTCGAAGCCTAACTTCTCAGCTTCTGTAATGCGTTGTTCTACTCTACTTATTGGTCTAATCTCTCCTGACAAACCTACTTCTGCTGCAAAACAATATAATGATGGAATAGCAATATTCTCTCCTGAAGAAAGTACTGCACTTACCACTGCTAAATCAACTGCCGGGTCGTCTATTTTTAATCCTCCGGCAACGTTTATAAATACATCTTTAGCTCCTAATTTAAACCCACAACGCTTTTCCAACACTGCCAACAACATATTTAGTCGCTTAGTATCAAAACCTGTTGATGAACGTTGTGGCGTCCCATAAGCAGCAGAGCTTACCAATGCCTGAATTTCTACCAACAATGGTCTGTTTCCTTCCATAGTAGCGGCAACTGCTGCTCCGCTAAAATTTTCATCGCTATTACTTAATAATATTTCTGAAGGATTATCTACTTCTCTTAATCCTGCTCCGTGCATTTCATAAATCCCTAATTCGTTGGTAGAGCCAAACCTGTTTTTTACCGAACGTAATAACCTGTATATATGATTTCTGTCCCCTTCAAATTGTAATACAACATCTACCATATGTTCTAAAATTTTTGGTCCGGCAATTGTCCCATCCTTGGTAATATGTCCCACCAAAAAAACAGGAGTATTACTTTCTTTAGCATATCGCATCAATTCAGCAGTACATTCTCTTACTTGAGAAATACTTCCCGGAGATGAATCAATAGTAGCAGTATGTAAGGTTTGGATAGAATCTATCACCAATATATCGGGAACAATTTCATTAATATGATGAAAAATATTTTGAGTAGAAGTTTCTGTCAACACATAACAATCGGGATTTTTGTTGCCTATTCTATCGGCACGCATTTTTAATTGCTGACCACTTTCTTCACCAGAAACATATAGAATTTTGTGTCCTTTTAACCTTAAAGACATTTGCAACATTAGTGTTGACTTTCCAATCCCCGGATCTCCTCCAAAAAGAATTAATGAACCCGGAACCAATCCACCACCAAGCACTCTGTTCAACTCTGTTCCCGGAAGTTTAATTCTAGGAATTTCAGCTAATTCAATGGTATCTACAGGGAGTGGTCTATTATTCTTTTTAATATTGAAAGCACCTTTCACCTCGTTGGGATGAGGCTTACTAATAACTTCTTCAACTATGGTGTTCCATTCGTTACACGAAGAACATTTACCTACCCATTTAGGATATTGAGCTCCACAACTTTGGCAGAAAAAGGCTGTTTTTACTTTTGTTTTTGCCATAGCGTGTTATTTGCATTAAACTGTAGTTGAGCGTCTTGCCACTTTTTTGTCTAAGGATTTTTTGATATCGTCTATTTCTCCTTTAGGAATAGCATTAATCAATGATTTGGTGTAATCTGTTTTTGGATTATTATAAATCTCATCTGCATAACCCATTTCTTTAACAGTTCCCTCTTGCATCACTATCATTTTATCGCTCATAAATTTAACAACCGATAAATCATGCGAAATAAAGATGTACGTAAACTTAAATTCTTCTTTCAGTTCATTCAGCAAATTCAGCACCTGTGCCTGAACAGATACATCCAAGGCAGATACAGACTCATCGCAAATAATAAATTTAGGATTTAATGCTAATGAACGAGCAATACAAATACGTTGTCTTTGTCCTCCCGAAAACTCATGCGGATATCTGTAAAAATGATGCTCCGGTAAATCAACACGTTTCAATAATTCCATTACTCTTTCTTTTCTCTCTACATCACTATTAAACACATTATGTACACGCATCGGTTCCATAATCGCTTCTCCAATGGTAATTCTAGGATTTAAAGATGAGTAAGGATCTTGGAAAATAATTTGCATTTCTTTTCTGTACTCACGCATTTCTTTCACACCAAGATTCGTGATATCTTTCCCTTCAAAAATAATGTTTCCGGCTGTTGGTTCGACCAATTTTAAAATAGTTCTTCCTAAGGTTGTTTTTCCACAACCCGACTCACCCACTAAACCTAAAGTTTCTCCAGGATAAACCTTAAAAGAAACATCATTAACCGCCTTTACATATTCTTTTGCTCTGCCAAAAACTCCTTTGCTAATTGGGAAATACGTTTTTAGGTTTTTAATTTCTAAAATAGGCTCTTGAGCATATATTTTCTCGTGCTTTTTAGCTGTTTCCTCCGGACTAATTACCAAGTTTTCTGTAACTTCTTCTACCGATTTATTTTTTTCTTTCATCTCTCCGTTTTCATCCACACTCATAAAATCTGAAACAGTAGGTAACCAGTGTAACCTTCTATTCAATGGCGGACGACAAGCTAACAAGCCTTTGGTATAAGGATGTTGCGGATTAGTAAAAATATCCATTACTGTTCCTTGTTCCACAATTTTACCTTTGTACATTACCACTACTTTATCGGCCAATTCAGCAATAACACCTAAATCGTGAGTAATAAACATAATCCCCATATCTTGTTCTTGTTGCAATTGCATCATTAACTCCAAAATGGTTTTTTGTACAGTAACATCTAATGCTGTTGTAGGCTCATCGGCAATTAATATAGAAGGATTACAAGACATTGCCATAGCTATCATTACCCTTTGTTTCTGACCACCTGAAATTTGGTGAGGATATGTATCAAACATCACATCAGGGCGAGGTAACTCTACTTTTTTAAACAACTCTATGGTTATCTTTTTAGCTTCTTTTTTATTTACTTTTTGATGCAACATAATGGCTTCTGCCACTTGGTCTCCACAAGTATAAACAGGGTTTAAAGAAGTCATCGGCTCTTGAAAAATCATAGCAATTTCATTACCTCTTAAACTTCGCATTTGTTTTTCAGTAGCTTTTACCAAATCAATTACGCCATCTTCACCATGAAATAAAATTTCTCCACCAGTAATTTCTCCCGGAGGATTAGGAATTAAACGCATAACAGAAAGCGATGTAACCGATTTTCCTGAACCTGATTCACCAACTATTCCTATGGTTTCCCCTTTATTTAACGTAAATGAAACGTTATTAACTGCTTTGGTAACTTCTCCGTCCGAACGAAATTCTGTAACTAAGTTTTTGATTTCTAAAAGCGTTCTATTTTCCATATTCCCTTTAAATCTTATTGTAGAATAATATTCATTTTTATTAAAGGCAATAAAAATACATTTTTAATGCAAGTTGCACAAGATTTATAAAAAATATACACTCATTTTTAGACGACCTCCTGATTTTAAACGACAAAAATTAGGATAACACTATCTGTAACAGTTTGTTGTTGATTATTTCAATATAGACAAACTTCTAATAACTAAAACATTATTTTACCACATAGACACATAGTTTTTACCCTAAAAAAAGCTTAATTGAAGCTTCTTATAGTCTATCCGCCAAAGGCGGATGCAAACACTTTGTGCTACTAGAATCATCTTTTACTGCTATAGTAATCTATGTTGCTATGTGGTTTATTGTTATGCTTATCAACCTTCACATTAATAAAATAGTCGGAAATTAAAACTATTCTTCTAACTCATAAACCTTAATAACAAAATAGCCGTAACCATGCTTTTCGCTATCTTCTTTTAGTGCTACCTCAACAGGTTTTTTGGTGATAGATGATGTTGTTTTCCAAGTGGTAAATCCATCTTGTTCTAACTTGTTTTTACCGTAATTATCGTTGTAAAATTCCGTAAATTCCTGAGCCACTTTTTTGGCATCTTCTTGCAAATCAAAATAGGCAGCAATTTCAATTTCGTAAAGTTCTTTTTCATAAAAATCATAAGTAACGGTATAACTATTCCCCATGCTGATATCGTAGTCGTAATGCAAATACTGCGGCTGATTGTCTATCAAAAAAGCATTATCCTCAACAGCTTTTACAGTTGTTATATCAGCCCCAATTTCAACTCCTCTAATATGTTCTTTTTCAGTTTTATTAATAGCTTTAAAGAAATCGCTACGCTTAGTAGTACAGGCAGAAATAACCGCCAAAATCATAATAATTATTGCTGTTTTTTTCATATGTTTATGTTTTATTTACTCTCGCAAAGACGCAAGGACGCAAATTATTTGTTATTTGTTAATATTAGCTTCCTCCTTACGCTTTAAGCTTCATGCCTAATTAGTGTCTACATCAAAACTACCTTTTTATGTATCTTTGATAAGAAACTTCCCAGGACAAGGCTTTCGATATTTTTGATTCTAATAAGTTTACTAATGTAAATGACTGAATCAAAAATGAGAATAACGAAGTATTTGGGAGTTTTCTTGCAAAGACTAATTAAAAACAATATTCTCTTCTTTTACTAAAGCTTCATTTCTGTAGCGTAAAAATAACTGCGTAAGTGCCACCACATCTTTTTCACAATAAATTTTTATGCGTTCCACATCTTTATCTTCCCAATACACGTGATTTACCATGCTGCCGTCAATATCGTCTTTTGGTGTTGGAATATTAAATATTGCCGTTAGCAACCCGAGCGAAGTATAATTTTTGTAGTCGCCAAATTTCCATAACTGCAAGGTATCTAAATGAGCAACTTCCCAAGGTTTTTTGCCTGCCAAATCTAAAATAGATGGGATATTTAACCTGTTTACCAAAGCTCTTCGGGCAATGTATGGAAAATCGAATTCTTTACCATTATGAGCACAAAGCAAATGGTCGGCTTGATTGAAATAATTGTTGAGTAAGTCGAAAAATTCTTCTAACAACAGTTTTTCATCATCGCCATAAAAAGATTTTAATCTGAGATTTTTTTCGCTGCCTTCGTAAGTAATAAACCCAACAGAAATGCAAACAATTTTTCCGAATTCGGCATAAATTCCGGCTCTGGAATAAGCTTCTTCAGGTGTTTCATCAGCAGCTAAATACTTGGCTTTTTGTTCCCAAAATTTTTGTAGTCGCTCATCCACCAAATTAAAATTAGGTTGCTGAGCTACTGTTTCTATATCTAAAAAAAGAATTTTTTCTAGTCGAATTTTTTCTAACATAAGCACCATTTTAAAACCGACAATAAAAGTAAGGCTTTTTAAGAAGGTATAAGAGTTTTAGGGGTTATTTTCTAAAAAAAATAAATTATAGATTTAAAGTAAAAAACACTTTAACACTTCTCTAGTTTTTTACTATGATGAAATTCTCATCATTAGAAATATTTTTCAACCTTTCAAGACTTAAATTAACATCTTCTTCTCTTATTGAATTCCATTTTTTTCTATGTATATA
>CAMPHX010000013.1 GCA_946886085.1 uncultured Flavobacteriales bacterium
AATAGTTACAGCTGAAAGATTTAACTAATAGGATAATTTTCAGTTAGTTATTTTTTGTAATTTTATAACACCTTAAACCAAAACAACAAAAAATTACTTCTCATTGAAAAACATCAGAAAAATAGTATTTCACCTTGTTTGTACAACTATTTTTTTAGTTAGTTTTTTCACACTTAAAGCTCAACCTTTTAATAACAGTTGGATTAACTATAATCAACAATACTTTCAATTTAAAATTGCTGAAACAGGTATTTACAGAATTGATTCTACAACGCTTTTTAATGCAGGTATTCCTTTAAGTGCTATCAATCCTCAAAATTTTCAACTTTTTGCTCGAGGGCAAGAAATCCCAATTTATGTTGAAGGAGAAAATGATAGTGTTTTCAATCAAAATGATTTTATAGAATTTTATGCCCAGCATAATGATGGTTGGTTTGATGAAGGACTTTATGGAAGTGCAAGTAATCATCCTAATCCTTATTATAGTTTAACAACAGATACCATTTCTTATTTTCTTACGTGGAATAATTCAACAGCCAATAATAGAATTATTGTAGAAACGGATACCAACTTTTCTGCATATGCGCCAATAGCTTATTTTACCAAAGAGAATGTTGAGTTTTATACTGCTGGAAATGGAACTTCTAATCCCTATTATGATGGAGAAACGATAAACATTGGGGGAAGTGGTGTTTCTCTTTTTGGCTATGCCTCCACAGAAGGGTGGTTCGATTTGCCTTATAATTTAGGAGGGTCTACTACTAAAAACATAAATTCTAAAGAAGTATATACTGCTGGATCAAATGCAAAATTGGAGGCTGTGGTATTGGGACAATCAGATTTTAGTGGAACATCATCAAATAATCAACATCTTAGAGTTGCTGTTGCTGGTCAGCAATACGATTCTATTTTTAAAGGGTATAAAAAAATTGATGTGTTGATGAGTTTAGCTCCCAATATGTTAGGAACAAATAATACTTCGGTTACTTTCTCGAGTATAAACAGTTTAGGAGCTTCTGTTGCCAGACAAGCAGTTTCGTATGTTAAATTACGTTATCCGCATTTGCCAACCATGGAAAATTCAACGGTTTTCGATAATTTTTTTATTGAAGACAATACCTTTCAATCTAAATCTTATTTACGATTTTCTGATTTTAATCCTTCTGGAGATGTGCTTTTTTATGATTTAACCAACGGGAAGAAAATAACCGTGGTGCAAGATTCAGGTTTTTTTAAATGTTTAGTTCCAAATGGAAATGGATATAAAGCTTGTTATCTAACATCAGATGGACAAGTAAAAAATGTTACAGCTCTTAGCCCGATTAATGGCACAGGTTTTTTTACAGATTACGCTGCTAATCCTATTGATACTGCTTTTTTAATTATTACCCACCAAAGTTTATTAAGTGGAGCAACAGATTATGCTAATTACAGACAAAATCCAGCATTTAATGTAAATCCACAAAATCCTGCAATTTTTACTGTGGGAGAAATTTACCATCAGTTTGCTTATGGTATTGAAAAACATCCGTTAGCAATAAGAAGTTTTCTGGATTATTTATTAAATACATGGCCGACAAAACCTAACTATTTGTTTTTATTAGGAAAATCTGTTAAGTCAAAAGAATGTAGAAAAAATACACAAAATTATCAGAATTGCTTAGTGCCTTCTTATGGAGAACCAGCTTCTGACAATATGATAACAGCAGGCTTGGGTGCCAGTTTGTTTTCAACAGCCATTCCTACAGGAAGGTTGGCAGCAAGAAACGATATGGAAATTGCTTGGTATTTAAACAAGGTGCAACAACATGAAAATCCTGTATTGGGTAATAATGGCGAAACAGAATGGATGAAAAAAGTACTTCATTTTGCTGGTGGAGTAAATGCAAGTGAACAAAATACCTTTCAAACTTACTTAAACAGTTATAAAAATATTATTGAGGATACTTTGTTTGGTGGAGATGTAACCACATTTACCAAAACAACCACGGCTCCCATACACATTACGTTATCAGATTCTATAAAAAGTTTAATAGGCAATGGTGTTGCTATGATGACATTTTTGGGTCATGCCTCAGCAACAGGTGGTTTCGATCAAAATATTGATGACCCACACCTTTGGCCTAATCAACAAGGAAGATATCCGTTGTTAACAGGATTGGCTTGTTATGCAGGAGATATTCATTTGCCCGGAGCAAATAGTACTAGCGAAGAACATGTAATTATTGATAACAGTGGGGTAATTGGTTTTGTTTCTTCTGTAGATTTAGCTACTTCTTTTGCTTTAAACAAGTTCGCCAATGAGTTTTATAAGAATATTGCCCACAAAAATTATGGAAAAAGTATAGCAGAGCATATTCAAAGTACAACAGTTTATACCACACAGTCAACAGGAGCAAGTATTAAAAATTTTGATAATGCAACAGCTCTTAATATTACTTATCACGGAGACCCGGCAGTAAAATTACATACTTTTGAAAAACCTGATTATATGATTAATCAGGCGTCAGTTAGTTTTAATCCGAGTATTGTTACTTCTGCTTTAGATTCTTTTCAGGTAAATGTAATTGTAACCAATTTAGGAAAAGCTATCGACACCACTATCATTTTAAGCATTACTAGAGATTATCCAAACGTCAACTTTTCTGATACTACGTATTTAAAATCTATTGCAGCTCCACATTATAAAGATACTTTTACTTTTAAACTTCCTGTAGATGTTATCAGAGGAATGGGAATGAACAACTTCACCATTATGGTAGATGCCCCTCCAATTAATATTGACGAACTTGATGAAAATAATAACGTTGTTACTAAACAATTAAATATTCGTTCGGATAATATTATTCCTGTTTATCCTTATCATTTTTCTATTGTTCCAAATCAGGGGATAACCCTTAAAGCATCAACAGCATTTCCATTTCAGGCTCCTGCAGATTATGTTTTTGAAGTAGATACAACAGATTACTTTAACAGTCCGATTAAGGAAAGAGTTACTTTATTCAGTCAACCCGGAGGAGTTGTAACATGGACGCCCAACCTTTTGCAAAATATGCCTGATAGCATGGTTTATTTTTGGAGAGTAAGTAAAGATTCGTCTTCAACAGCTACTTATAGCTGGCAAATGCGTTCTTTTCAATACATTCAAAACAAAGAAGGTTGGCAACAAGAACATATCTTCCAATTTGAAAATAATCCAATGCAATTGGTTGGGTATAGCCGACCAAATAGGTTATTCAGTTTTCAGAATAAAGTAAGTACGTTAAGAGCAGTTACAGATGGAGCGATAGGAAGTACAACAGTAAATGGACCAACCAATTGGTCAGAAGGCTCAATTCCTTCTTATTTTATAGATCAACAAAGAATTGCAGGAAATGGTTGGGGAGCAAACAGTGCCATTCATGTTACTGTTTTAGATACCATTTCTTTTGATTATTGGAAACCGTTGGAAATGAATATGGGTCAGCTTAACATTCCCGGTTCAAATCCAAATCAGGCACCATCTAAATTTTTTATATTCCAAAATGGAGATCCTGCTCAAATGAATGCGTTGGCAAATATGCTTACAGATAGTGTTCCTAATGGATATTATGTGTTAATGTGGTCGTGGTACTGGAATTTCTTTTGGAGCTATGCACCACTTCCAACCAATGTAAATACTGCTTTGACTAACCTTGGAGCAACACAAATTCCAGCAGCTCAAGACAGTTTGCCTTTTGCTTTTTTTGTTAAAAAAGGTACTCCTACTTCTGTAGTCGAAAATGTTGGTTCAAGCATTACAGAAAAAGGTGTTCAAGTAAGTGCTACTATTACTGGTTCGGCAAATTTCGGTAATATATTTTCCCCGCCATTAGGGCCTGCGGTCAGCTGGGATTCTCTCTCCTGGCGGATGACTCCATTGGAAAATCCTTCAAAAGATAGTACAGTACTTAATGTTTTTGGGATAGATAATAATGGCAATGAAACCTTGTTGATAAGTAATTTACCAACAGATTCGGGGGATATTAGAATTACCAATCAAATAAATGCTAGTCAATATCCTTACTTAAAATTAAACGCTCATATAATGGATGATTCGTTGTTTACAGCACCGCAATTACATAGGTGGCAAGTAACGTATGAAGATATTCCTGAAGCGGCTCTTTCTCCAAACATTTATTTTACTTTTTATAATGATACTGTGTATGAAGGTGAAAAAATAAGGCTTTCTATAGCTGTAAAAAATATTAGCCGACATAATATGGACAGTTTGTTAATTGCATTTAATGTATTGAATAAATTCAACCAAGTAATTCCTATAAATTATCCCAGACAAGCTCCATTATTGGCAGACAGTGTGATGATTGTGAATTTAGAATTTTCAACACAAGGAATGGCAGGAATAAATAGTTTGCTTATTGAGGTAAACCCGAATAATGACCAATTAGAAAAATATCATTTTAATAATTTGGCAGAAATTCCTTTTTATGTGCACGATGATAAAATTAATCCGTTGTTAGATGTTACTTTTGATGGAACACATATTTTAGATGGAGATATTGTTTCGCCAAAACCTGAAATTGTAATTGAGTTGAAAGATGAAAACTTGTTTTTAGCCTTAAACGACACTGCCGATTTTGCTGTGTGGATTACTTCGCCTGATGGAGTTGAAAAACGAATTTACTTTAACAGCAACGGACAAGAGTCAATGCAATTTATTCCTGCTTCTTTGCCAAAAAATAGTGCTAAAATTATTTACCCTGCTTATTTTGATAAAGATGGACAGTATAAACTAAGAGTTCAAGCCAATGATGTGTCTAAAAATGAATCGGGAAGTAATGATTATTTGATTGGTTTTGAGGTAATTCATAAATCAACCATTACCAATATTGTTAATTACCCGAATCCGTTTACTACATCAACACGTTTTGTATTCACATTAACAGGAAGCCAAGTACCGGACATTTTTAAAATTCAAATTATTACCATTACCGGAAAAGTAGTGAGAGAAATACATAAAGAAGAATTGGGTAACATTAAAATAGGTAGAAACATTTCAGATTTTGCTTGGGATGGTACCGACCAATATGGCGATAGGCTTGCCAATGGACTTTATCTTTATAGGGTGATTACCAAAATTAACAATAGCGATATTGAACACCGAGAAACAAGTGCCGACAACTACTTTAAAAAAGGATATGGTAAAATGTATTTGTTTAGGTAATCTAGTAATTAATTATTATCAATAAAACCACCGCCAATAAGGTCGTTGCCATCATAAAAAACAGCCGATTGCCCTGGAGCTACACCTTGCACATCTTCAAAAAATTCAATTTTTATTCTACCATCTTCTAGCGGAACTAAATTGCTCAATTTTCCTTTATCTTTATAGCGAATTTTGCTAAGAGCTTCCATTTCATTGGTAATTTGCTCGTATTTTATAATGTTTGGATTACGTACAAAAACTTCTTTTTTCTTTAAATCTTCTTTTGTTCCCAATACTACTTGGTTGTTTGCAGCATCAATTTTTACCACATAACGTGGGTCACCAAAAGCAAGCTCTAAGCCTTTTCGCTGACCAATAGTATAAAACGGATAACCCTTGTGTTTGCCAAGTATATTGCCTTCGGTATCTAAAAAATCTCCACCATCTACTTTTGCTTCTAATCCATCTACTCTTCTTTTTAAGAAACCTCTGTAATCATTATCGGGAACAAAACAAATTTCAAAACTTTCGTTTTTCTTTGCTAACTCTTTATACCCTCTATCAAATGCCATTTGGCGAATAGTTGGTTTGTCCATTCCACCAAGAGGGAAAATAGTTCTGGCAAGGCTTTCTTGAGAAAGTCCCCACAGTACATAAGATTGGTCTTTGTTTTCATCCAACCCTTTAGAAATAACATATCTGCCATTTTCCTTACGGATTTGAGCGTAATGTCCTGTAGCAATAAATTCACAATCTAATTGGTCAGCTCTTTTTAAAAGTGCATCCCATTTAATGTGTGTGTTGCATAAAACACAAGGGTTTGGTGTTCTTCCAGCAAGGTATTCATCAACAAAATTATCTATAATAAAATCGCCAAATTCCTTACGAATATCTAAAATGATGTGGTGAAAGCCGTTTTCTACAGCCAACATTCTCGCATCATTAATATCATCTAAACTGCAACATCCGGTAGTTTTTCTTGCACCTCCTGATGTAGAATAATCCCATGTTTTCATGGTTATTCCAATCACTTCGTACCCTTGTTCGTGTAATAATAGAGCAGCTACAGAACTGTCAATTCCGCCACTCATTGCCACCAGCACTTTTCCTTTTTTACTCATTTGTTTTTTGTTTATTGGTAGGTTTAGTCTTGTCTGAATAAATCTTCAAACTCTAAATAGTCTTTTTTCTCTTTTTTAATGGTATCGGTATTGATAATCATATCATCTTTATTGGCATCAATACGTCTTCCATAGTTGTATTCTTCTTTCTTTTTGGTTGTTCCATCTTCGTTGTAATATAGCCAAATTCCATGTTTCACATCTTTAGCATATTTACCTGCCAATTGCATTAATCCATTTTGATAATAGTAAATTCCTTTGCCTTCTAATCTGCCTTTTACATAAGTATGGTGCGACTTTATCTTGCCATTTTCATAATAGGTTTTCCAGTCGCCTTCTTCAATATTGTTGGTATAGTTTTTTTCTTCTGCAACATTGCCGTTAGGGTAATAAACTTTCCAATTCCCATCTCTTATCCCACTTACATAAAATTCTTCGGATAAAACATGTCCAGTAATGCTGTAATATGTCCACAAACTGTCTTTTTCCTGATTTTCATATTTTCCAGTAGATTTTAATTCTCCCGTTTTGTAATAAAAGTTGGCATAAGAACCATTTTTTAAATGATGCACTTTCATGCTTAGTTTGCCTTCATCATTATAATGCAAAAACATTCCAGTTGGTTTATCATTTTTAAACTGACCTTTGTATCTAAGGTATCCTGTTGGATGATATTTTTCCCAATAACCTTGTTTTTTGCCGTTGGCATCCACTTTATTAGTGTCTTGAGCAACAGCTAACGTGGTTAAGATAGTTAATATAATTGTAATTAGTAATTTCATTTGTTTTTTTGTTCAAATTTCTTTTGAGGTAACACACTCATAACGGGGATTTCAGATTTATTAATGATGGCTTGAGCTTTTGAGCCTATAAATAATTCTTTAAAATCGTTTTCTTGTTGAGTCATTATTAAAATTAAATCAGCAGCAATGTCTTCAGCATAATCGAGCAAAGCACTAACTAATTTTTTCTTACCTTTTTCTATAGGGATTAACGTTGTTTCACATTTAATATTTTCTTTTTCTATTACTTCTTTCACTTCATTAATCTGCCCTTCAAGTTTTGATAAAGCTTCATTTTTGTCAGATAGAATAATAGAAGCCACATTAATCTGTGCGTTGAACAACTTGGCTAATTTAATGCCAATGTTCACTTTGTCAGTTGTTGCTTTAGTTAAATCTAAAGGGAGTAATATTTTTTTACATCCTTTCTGGTGCTTCTTTCCTTTAATGGTAATTACCGGACAAGGAGAAGTTTTTACCACTCGTAAAGAGTTAGAGCCAATAAATTTGCCTCTTGCAGCTCCTTGAGTTCCCATAACTATCATTTTTGCTTTGATAGCTTTAGCGGTTTTTACAATTTTATTATAAACTGAACCTTTGGTAAGCAAATAAGAAATAGGCACGCCACTTTCTTTAGAGGAATCTTCAGCCAAGGTTTTTAGGTTTTTTTCTACTGCTTCTTTTAATCCACTTACTTCCGAAAAAAATACTTTTATTACCGGATTAAGTTCTTCTAATACATAAAGCAAAACAATTTCAGCATCCTGAATTTTAGCAAGATTGTAAGATTGTTTCAATGCAATTAACGATTGTTCTGAAAAATCTATTGGAACTAATATTTTGTTTTGTTTGGTTTTCATAGGAGTTTAATTTGAGGCTAATTCTTTTTTAAATTCAGAAGTAGTATGGAAAGTTATTTCGGGATAATCAGCTTGTGCACTTTGCAATAAAAAGGCACTTTGAGCCAAGAAAACATCATTTCCATCTTTATCTATAGCAATGTACTGACTTTTTCGCATTTTAAACTCTTCTATTTTTGCCTCATTATCCGAAGTCATCCAACAAGCTTTATGCAAGCTTTTAGCTTCAAACTCTGCCGATGCTCCATACTCGTGTTTTAAACGATGTTGAATAACCTCAAATTGTAATTCTCCAACTGTACCAACAATTTTTCTGTTACCCGGTTGTTGAATAAATAGCTGAGCCACGCCTTCATCCGTAAGCTGCTGAATACCTTTTTCCAACTGTTTGGTTTTCATTGGGTCTTTATTAATAAGCTCCTTGAAAATCTCTGGAGAGAAACTTGGAATTCCTTGGAACTCTATTTTTTCTCCTTCGGTAAGCGTATCGCCAATTTTAAAATTTCCAGCATCATATAAACCAATTACATCACCCGGAAAAGCTTCATCAATTACGCTTTTATCCTGAGCCATAAAACTGGTAGGATTATTAAACCTTAATTTTTTATCGGTAGCAACATTGTAGTAAAACTTATTTCTTTCAAATGTTCCCGAACAAATTCTTAAAAAAGCAATTCTATCTCGGTGTTTAGGATCAAGATTGGCGTGAATTTTAAAAATAAATCCTGTAAAATTAGGTTCTGTAGGTTCTACCATTCTTATGTTGGTTGCTCTGCTTCTTGGGCTTGGGGCAATTGCTAAGAATGTATCTAACAATTCTTGAACACCAAAATTATTTAAAGCACTACCAAAAAATACGGGTGCCAATTCTCCAGCACGATATTTTTCTACATCAAAAGCATCATAAACACCCTCAATAAGTTCTACATCTTCTCTTAGTTTTGGAGCGTCATCTTCAATTATTTCATCCAATAAAGGATCGTTTAGATCTTTAATGCTTACAATTTCTCTTTCAATTTTTGTTTTATTGGAATCAAATAAATTCAGGTGTTTTTCATATAGATTATAAACCCCTTTAAAAGTTGCTCCAATGCTTATTGGCCAGCTTAAAGGTCTTACTTTTATGTCTAAAGTAGTTTCAATTTCATCTAACAAATCAAACGGATTTTGACCTTCTCTATCCATTTTGTTGATGAAAACAATAACGGGCGTGTCTCGCATTCTACAAACTTCCATCAATTTTTTGGTTTGAGCTTCCACGCCATTGGCACAGTCAATAACCAAAATAACGCTATCTACGGCTGTTAGTGTTCTGTAAGTATCTTCAGCAAAATCTTTGTGACCAGGAGTATCTAGAATATTGATTTTAGTGTCTTTATAATTAAAAGCCATTACGGAAGTAGCCACAGAAATTCCTCTTTGCTTTTCAATTTCCATAAAATCGGAAGTAGCCGTTTTCTTAATCTTATTAGATTTTACAGCTCCTGCCGTTTGTATCGCACCACCAAATAATAATAATTTTTCGGTAAGCGTTGTTTTACCCGCATCGGGGTGACTAATAATGCCAAAAGTTCTTCTTTTTGCTATTTCTTTCTCTAAACTCATGTTGCAAAATTAGCTTTTTTATATGGAATGTAATAGATGGGGTTAGTTAGTTCAATATACTTTTTTTATCTTCCAATAATTTACTGCTGTTCTACTAAGAAAATTACTACTTTTGCAATCCAATTTTTATAAAAATGGGTAAGATAACAATTAAGGATAAAACCTTTAAACCATACATTTCTGCTGAAGAGCTACAAACTTCCATAAGTAAAGTTGCTAATGAAATTAATACGTACTACAGTGGTAAATCGCCTATTTTTATTGGCGTATTAAATGGTTCGTTTATGTTTATGAGTGATTTATTGAAAGAAATTAATTTACAATGTACGGTTTCTTTTGTAAAGTTAGCTTCTTATGAAGGAACCACCACTACAGGAAAAGTAAATGAGTTAATTGGGTTAAATGAAGACATAGAAGGACAAGATATTATTTTGGTGGAAGACATTGTAGATACCGGAAATACTTTGGTTAAGTTGTATGAGATTTTACAAAATAAAAAAGTAAATTCTATAAAAATTGCTTCATTGCTTTTTAAACCTGAGGCTTACCACAAACCTTATCCGATTGATTATATAGGCAAAGAAATTCCAAATGCTTTTGTATTGGGCTACGGATTAGATTATGATGGTTATGGCAGAAATCTCAGTTCCATTTACGTGTTGGATGAGCAATAGGAATTAGATGATAAAATAGTTTTGAAATTATAAAACGAAAAAGATATGTTGAATATAGTATTATTTGGTCCTCCAGGAGCAGGAAAAGGAACACAAGCAGCAAAATTAGTTGATAAATACAGCTTAGTACATTTATCGACAGGAGATATATTTAGAGCCAACATTAAAGGCGAAACCGAATTGGGTAAATTAGCTAAAAGCTATATGGATAAAGGGGACTTGGTTCCCGATGAAGTTACTATTAGTATGTTAGAAGCTGAGGTAGATAAAAACCCACAAGCTAAAGGGTTTATTTTTGATGGTTTCCCGAGAACTACTCCACAAGCAGAAGCGTTGGATAGATTTTTAACTTCAAAAAATACGGCTATTTCTATTATGTTAGCGTTGGATGTTCCAAAAGAAGAATTAATAAAACGTTTGTTAGAAAGAGGAAAAGACAGCGGAAGAGCAGATGATTTAGACGAAAGTATTATTGCTAATAGAATTAAAGTATATAACGAACAAACTGCTGTGGTAGCTGATTTTTATGCTGCTCAAAATAAATTTGAAAAAATTAATGGTGTAGGCAGCATTGAGGATATTTTTAACCGTTTGTGTTCAGCTATCGATAACGTTAATTAAATATTAGAGATTAGAAATTAAACTTTAAACCTCAAACTTTTAACTTTTAAACCAACCAATGTCCAATTCCAACTTTATAGATTACGTAAAAATACACTGCACTTCAGGAATGGGAGGTAGAGGTTCGAGGCATTTTAGGCGAGAAAAGTACGAACCTAAAGGTGGACCTGATGGTGGTGATGGTGGTAGAGGTGGACATGTAATTATTAAAGGCAACAAAAACCTATGGACCTTATTGCATTTAAAATATAAACGACATATTAAAGCCAAGCATGGTGAAGATGGGAGTAGCTCTAGAAGTACAGGTGCTGAAGGGGAAGATGTTTATGTAGAAGTTCCGTTGGGAACAATTGCCAAAGATGGCGAAACTGGCGAGGTTTTATTTGAAATTACGCAAGATGGCGAAGAGCAAATCTTGCTTAAAGGAGGTAGAGGTGGATTAGGAAATGCTCATTTTAAATCCTCGACTAACCAAGCTCCAAGATATGCACAACCCGGAGAAGATGGTCAGGAAGCATGGAAAATATTAGAATTAAAAGTATTGGCAGATGTTGGTTTGGTTGGCTTTCCTAATGCCGGAAAATCAACATTATTGTCGGTGCTTAGTGCTGCAAAGCCAGAAATTGCTAATTATCCATTTACTACGTTAGTGCCTAATTTAGGCATCGTTTCTTACAGAGATTATCGTTCTTTTGTGATGGCAGATATTCCTGGAATTATTGAAGGAGCTCATGAAGGTAAAGGGTTAGGAATTCGATTTTTAAGACATATAGAAAGAAATGCGGTATTGTTGTTTTTAATTCCTGCTGACAGCAAAAATATCAATGAAGAATACGAAATTCTATTAAACGAATTGAAAGCGTATAACCCGGAATTATTAGATAAAGACAGAATATTAGCTGTTTCTAAATCCGATATGTTGGATGATGAACTAAAAGAAGAAATTGAAAAAGACCTACCGGAAGTTCCTCATTTATTTATTTCTTCTGTTGCCCAACAAGGCTTACTAGAACTTAAAGACTTACTTTGGAAGTATATTAACAAGGGAGAAGAGTAAGAAAATGCCACGAATACACTAATATTGGTGCATTTGTGACAAAAAAATCACTTTAAATATTATTAACCACATAGGTACATAG
>CAMPHX010000014.1 GCA_946886085.1 uncultured Flavobacteriales bacterium
ATTTAAATTAGTGTTGTTGTTATTGGTAGTAACTACGGTTGGTGCACAAACAAAACAAGATATTACCTTAGAAGATATTTGGAAAAACTATAAATTTTATGCTCAGTCGGTTTATGGTATTCGTTCTATGAATAATGGGGTGAATTTCACAACTCAAGAAAGAGGTGAAGAGGGAGTGAATTTAGTAAAACAATCGTATGTAGATGTGGATAACTCTTCTATACTGGTAAATGCCACTGATTTGGTTTTTGATGGAAATAAAATTGCATTAGAATACTATGAATTTAGTGCAGATGAAAAAAAGATTTTAATAGCAACCGAAGTGGAAGCTATTTACAGGTACTCATCAAAAGCATATAACTATATATATGATGTGGCTACAAAAAAACTTACGCCTTTAAATACTAAAGAAAAAGTAATGTACGCTACTTTTTCGCCTCAAGCAAGCAAAATTGCTTACGTTAAAAACAATAATTTATACTATACAGACTTATCTAACGGACAAGAAACTCAGATTACTTTCGATGGTAAGAAAAATGAAATTATTAATGGAGCTTCCGATTGGGTTTATGAAGAAGAATTGGAATTAGTAAGAGCTTTTGAATGGTCTCCCGATGGAAATAAAATTGCTTTTTTTCGTTTTGATGAAACCAATGTAAAAGAGTGGAACATGAAAATGTATAATGATTTATATCCGGAAGAAGTACGTTTTAAATATCCAAAAGCCGGAGAAGAAAATTCAAAAGTAAGCATTCAGGTTTATCATTTAGAAGACAATAGTATTGTGGATATGGGTATTGAAAATGCTTACGAGTATATTTCTAGAATTAATTGGACAAACGATTCTAAACAATTGGCAATTCAAACGTTTAACAGACATCAAAGTGATTTGAATATTCAACTTACCGATGTTTTTTCAGGTAAAGGAAAAGTAATTTTTAATGAAAAAAATGAAAAGTATGTTGAAGTCCCAACAACAGAATTTTTAACAACCAAGAATCAATTTATCATTACCAGTGAAAAAGATGGTTTTAACCATTTGTATTTATATGATATAAATGGCAATTTAATTAACCAACTTACTAAAGGGAATTGGGATGTTACAGTTTATTATGGTGTTGATGAGAAAAAAGGCTTGGTTTATTATCAGTCTGCAGAAAAATCTCCATTAGAAAGACATGTTTATAGTGTTAAACTAAATGGGAGCGGCAAAAAGCAACTAACTGAAAAAAGTGGTGAGAATGAAGCTGATTTCAGTGCAACATTTGATTATTTCATTAACAAGCATTCGGATGCCAACTCACCATATTATATTACGGTTAATGATAGAAATGGGAAAGTAAAAACTGTTCTTCAGGATAATGCTGATTTAAAAGAAAGAATGAAAGCCACTAAATTGGCTAAAAAAGAATTTTTTACCATAGCCGTAAATGATGAAGAATTAAATGCATGGTCAATTAAACCAACTGATTTTGATGAAACGAAAAAATATCCTGTATTGATGTTTGTGTATGGAGGTCCAGGTTCTCAAACAGTAGAAGATAATTGGGGTAGTTCCAATTATTTTTGGTTTCAAATGTTAGCAAACAAAGGATATGTTGTGATTTCCGTAGACAACAGAGGGACAGGAGCTAGAGGTGCAGATTTTAAAAAAGTTACCTATAAACAACTTGGGAAATATGAATTAGAAGATCAACTGGCAGCTGCGAAATATTTAGCTACATTACCGTATGTTGATGGAAGCAGAATAGGAATTTTTGGATGGAGTTATGGAGGTTATATGTCGTCATTATGTATTACCAAAGGAGCTGATATTTTTAAAACAGCAATAGCGGTAGCACCTGTTACTAACTGGCGTTTTTACGATAGTATTTATACTGAAAGATATATGCAAACACCACAGGAAAATGCAGCTGGTTATGACGATAATTCTCCTATTAACCATGTAGAGAAATTAAAAGGTAACTACTTGTTGGTACACGGAATAGCAGATGATAATGTGCACTACCAAAACACTACTGAAATGACTATTTCTTTGGTAAATGCCAACAAACAATTTACACAAATGGCTTATCCTAACAAAAATCATGGTATTTTTGGCGGTAATACAAGATTGCATTTATATACATTAATGACCAATTTTATTTTAGAAAATTTATAAAAATTAATATAACACATTAAACTTATGAATCAACAACAAGATAATCAATTAGCAAAGCATCTTACTAATAAAGGTATAGATAGTAGTATGGTAATGGGACATCCGGCAGGATTGTTTGTATTATTTTTCACAGAAATGTGGGAACGTTTTAGTTACTATGGGATGCGTGCCTTACTTACTGTTTTTTTAATTTCCGAAATTGCTAAAGGCGGTTGGGGATGGTCTAATGAAGATGCTATGCAACTTTATGCTTGGTATACAGGGTTGGTATATTTAACACCATTAATTGGTGGTTTAATTGCAGATAAATTAACAGGTTACAGAAAAGCAGTTACTATTGGAGCAGTAATAATGACTATGGGACATGCCTCTATGGCATTAGAAGGAATAAGTGACGCTTTCTTTTTTGCTGGATTAGGTTTAATGATTATGGGTAATGGTATGTTTAAACCAAATATTTCCTCAATTGTAGGACAATTATATCCAAACAACAGTAATAAGAAAGATGCCGGTTATACCATTTTTTATATGGGAATAAATGCAGGAGCATTTTTAGGAATGTTGTTGTGTGGTTATATTGGTGAAAAATATAATTGGCATTATGGTTTTGGATTAGCAGGAGTATTTATGCTTTTCGGTATGCTTCAGTTTTATTTCGGACAAAAAATATTTGGTAAAATCGGTTTATCTCCCAAAAATTTAATCAAATATAATTTAGAAGTAAAAGAAGAGGATAATAAAGTGGAGGAAGAAGAATTACCTGCTAATGTGGTTAGAGATAGACTTGTTGTTGTTTCTGTTTTAATAGTTTCAAGTATTTTCTTCTTTTTTGCTTTTGAACAAGCTGGTGGTTCAATGACCATTTTTGCAAAAAATTATACCCAACGGGTATTGGATGGAAGTTCAGGATTGATTTTTAAATGGGTTGATGCTATTTTAACTATTTTTCCTGTTGCCATTGTTACTTGGGTGTTGTATTCACTCGCAGTAAAAATTTATAAGAGATATCCCATCACTATATTATTTACATCACTTTCTTTTATTTTGGTGTGGATATTATGTATTTGGAAAGTGAATAGAGAATTTTCTATTGAAGCAACAGAAGTTACTGTTTCTTGGTTTCAAATATTAAACTCCTTTTTTATCATCACACTAGCCTCATCATTCTCTAAATTATGGGAGAAAATATGGAATCCATCAGGACCTGTTAAGTTCGCTATGGGATTAATATTGGTAGGTGTTGGGTTTATAGCGTTAGCTTATGGAGCAAGTGAAATACCACAAGGAGCAGAAACGGCTGCTGTAAGTATGGTGTGGTTAATTTTAGCTTACTTTTTCCATACAACAGGAGAGCTTTGCTTATCTCCGGTAGGCTTATCTTATGTTTCAAAATTATCTCCTACAAAATTTGTAGGGTTAATTTTCGGGTTATGGTTTACTGCTTCGTTTATCGCTAACTTACTGGCAGGGTATACCGGTTCGTATATTGATAAAATTTCACAAACTTATTCCATGTCAATTTTCTTTTTAATAATAGCTGCGTTGCCTATTTTCATTGCATTAATACTTTTATTATTAAATGGTAAGCTAACAAAGATGATGCATGGAATAAAATAATTATGATTAACTTTGAGTTAAATAAAGTGGTATCACTTTTGTAACAAGTTTCCGGAATTATAAAAAACTATAACATGAAAAAAATATTTAATAAAACAGTCATAATATCATCAGTAATAGTTGGTGGTTTAGTAGCTATGTCGTTTGTAAACAAAACTGACAACAATAATAAACAGGATAACAATCAAACTGAAACAGAATATAAAGCCACCATGGAAGGTTGGGAAGTGGATGTAAATGTAGCCTATGAGTTATCTAAAAAATCAGGTAAACCTATTATGGCAAACTTTACCGGTAGCGATTGGTGTGGATGGTGTATTAAACTTAAAAATGAAGTTTTTGTTAAACCGGAATTTAAAGCTTGGGCGAAGAAAAATGTAATTTTATTAGAGTTAGATTTTCCTAGAAAAAAACAAGTTCCTGATGCAATAAAAGAACAAAACTATGGCATGCAAAAAGCATTTGCAGTAACAGGTTATCCAACCATTTGGGTGTTTAACTTAACCAAATCAGATTCTGGTCAGTTTAATATTGATGCTATTGGTAAGACAGGTTATGTTGCCGGTGGTCCTGCAAAATTTCAAGAAGGAGTTGATGCGATGATTAAACAACATAAAGAAAAAGAATAATTGATTATTTCTTATTTTCAATAACAAAAAAGCAGCTAAATTATTTAGCTGCTTTTTTGTGTGTGGTAATTTTTTGTTTGACGATAATAATAAAACCACATAGAAACATAGATTACAGTAATGCTAAAAGATAATTATAGCAACACAGAGTGTTTCCATTTTATGGAAACAAGCTATGATGGATTATTTCCTTTTCTTTTTTGCATTAAAAACTATGTACCTATGTGGTTAAATAATGTTATTGTTTAAGCAAATCTTTTTGCTACCTCATCCCAATTAATCACATTAAAAAATGCGTTAATGTAATCTGGTCTTCTGTTTTGGTAATTTAAGTAATAAGCATGTTCCCAAACATCAAGTCCTAAAAGAGGAGTTCCTCCACAGCCAATACCCGGCATTAAAGGATTGTCTTGGTTAGGAGTAGAGCAAATTTCTAATTTACCGTCTTTTTTACATAGCCAAGCCCATCCTGAACCAAATCTGGTTGCAGCAGCTTTAGCAAAAGCATCTTTAAATCCTTCGTAAGAACCAAAAGCAGCGTTAATAGCATCAGCTAAAGCACCTGTTGGTTGCCCGCCTCCATTTGGTGACATTACTTTCCAGAATAAATCGTGGTTAAAATACCCACCACCGTTATTTCTAACAGCAGCATTGTTCATGTCTAAGTTTTTTAGGATAGCCTCAATAGATTTTCCTGCTAAATCAGTGCCTTCAATAGCAGCGTTTAAGTTGTTAGTATAACCAGCATGGTGTTTTCCATGGTGGATTTCCATTGTTCTCGCATCTATGTGCGGTTCTAATGCATCGTGTGCATAAGGTAATTGTGGTAATTCAAAAGCCATAATAATTTGTTTTTAATGGTTAATAATTTAGTTGGAAGTTCAAGGTTTGAAGTTAGTTAAATAAATCTTAAACTTCAAACTTTGAACCCGAAACCTTTTTTAGTGTTTAGATAAATAATTAGCAACTCCTTCAGATGATGCTGTCATAGCCTCTTCTCCCTCTTTCCAGTTGGCAGGACAAACTTCACCGTTTTGTTCAACAAATTGTAGCGCATCTACCATTCTTAATGTTTCATCAACGCTTCTTCCTAAAGGTAAATCGTTAATTACACAATGTCTGATTATTCCTGATTTGTCAATTAAGAAACTTCCTCTGTAAGCAACCGGATTACCAACAAAAATCGAGTTTCCTTCTTCATCGTAATCATACTCTCCTGCTAAAACTCCATAGTTTTCAGCAATTGTTTTAGTTAAATCAGCAACAATAGGGTAGGTTACTCCTTTAATTCCACCATTGTTTTTATCTGTATTTAGCCATGCCCAGTGAGAGAACTTTGAATCAATTGAACATCCAACAACAGCAACATTTCTTTTTTCAAATTCATGCAATTTAGCTTGAAATGCCAATAATTCTGTTGGACAAACAAAGGTAAAATCTAGTGGATAGAAAAAGAAAACAACTTCTTTTTTACCAATGTACTGTTCTAAAGAGAAGTTTTCAATAAATTCTCCTCCGTTTACTACTGCATCTGCTTTAAATACAGGTGCTTTTTTTCCGATTAAGCTTTCCATTTTTTGTTTTTTATTTTATTTGGTTAAACATTGATTACATTTTCCTTTTACATGAACTTGGGTTTCTTTTACTTCGAACCCTTTTAATTCGTTCATGGCTACATCCTTAAAATCATACTTAATATCATATATTGCTCCGCATGAGGTACATTTAAAATGCCCATGAGCATCCATAATGGCATCATACCTTACTTCATTATCTTCAATAGTTACTGTTGAGGTAATACCTTTATCAATAAATAGTTTTAAGGTATTATACACAGTTGTTTTAGATAGCGTAGGGATTTCTCCTACCAAACTTTTGTAAATAAGATCTACGGTAGGATGGTTCATCTTTTCATACAAATACTCATAAATCTTAATCCTCTGATAAGAAGGCTTAATGTCATGGGTAGATAGATGTTGAGCAATATTCAATTGAAATGAATTTATATTTGTAATGATTACAAATTTATGCTTATAAGCAGATTATAAAAAAATGCTAAAACTTTATTTTGTTAAGATTTGTTAAGATTCCTGATAATTTTTTTCGTACCTCAAAAATTTCAGGAATGACGTTGAAAATTGTTTGGTGAAATTGGGTTTGTTAAGTGATGCAACTACTCTGTGCGTCATTCCTGCGAAGGCAGGAATCTCATTTATATTATTTATAGTAAAGTGGTGTAAATTATGGAACGAGTTACGCTTTGTTAAACTTGTGCCAGTAAGCGTAAAAATCTAAAATGACAAACTGCTTTTTGGTGCTTATTTGGTAAGATGGGGAGGAGATGTTTTACAGCCAGTTTTTTATTTTCCCCCAATCATTAATTTGCAAATTTTTCGATCTATTTCTTAATCCAAGTCCACCTGTATGAAAAACAGGAAATATCAATTGCCCATTAGATTTGATTGGAGAATTATTTACCATTTCATTATGAGAGGTAATCTTGAAATCATATATTTCACTAAGAGTCTTAGTTGCTCCAGCACCAATTGCAATGATAATTTTAGGGTTTATTATATCTATTAATGGAGATAAAAATTGTTCACGACTTTCTTTTAACCAACTTGTTTTAAAATTAGCGGACATTGGAGGTGTTTTAAGTCCCATGACAGCATTAGTAAAGAATATTGGATTGGTCTTATTCGGTTTTAAAGGGTGACCTATATTATAACCGAGTATTTTAAAATATTCGTATAAATTTTTATTCGCAGGATACTGAAATATTTCAGGATAACGTTCTACCTTTCCTTGAGTCTTAATATAAGTATCTAAATCACAATATTCTTGTCCTATTAGCAAAATATCGGCATCAATATTATTTTGCCATTGTGCCCAAGGCTCAATTTCGTTTATGTCAAAAATTGTGGCGGAAGGATTTGTTAATCCTATATCCGAGAATTTAAATTGCTTTCTTTTGATTACTAACCTCTCGTATTCTTCAATTTTGTTTTTCATTTAAACTTTGTATTGGCTAAGATCTGATTTTTATCAAATTTATGTCCTTCCAAACATACTAAAAAATCCCAAATCAAACTACCTCTTCAAACTGGTAGCTATAGAGTTTTTTGTAGTAGCCATCCTTTTGCAACAACTCGTGGTGGGTACCTTCTTCTACTACGTTGCCTTTGTCTATCACTAAAATTTTATTGGCATTTTGTATGGTAGATAAACGGTGAGCAACAATAATAGAAGTAGTATTTTGCGTCAGCACTTCGGTAGCGTGTTTTATCAATGCTTCAGATTCACTATCTATAGAAGAAGTAGCTTCATCTAGAATTAAAATTTGCGGCTCGTGTACATACGCTCGGATAAACGAAATTAATTGTCGTTGCCCGGAAGAGAGTAACGCACCACGCTCTTTTACATTGTAATGATAACCTCCTGGCAGTTTGGAAATAAAATCGTGTGCTCCAATTTTTTTGGCAGCATCAATTACTCGCTCCTCGCTAATATCATCACTGTAAAGCGTAATGTTGTTTAAAATAGAATCTGAAAACAAGAAAACATCTTGCAACACCACTGCCATAGATTTTCTGAGGTGGTTAAGCTCTATATCGTTTATGTTAATATCATCAATGTAAATATTGCCTTTGTTAATTTCGTAATACCTGCCCAATAAATTGATAATAGACGATTTTCCTGCTCCTGTTGCTCCAACCAACGCCAACGATTGTCCTTTGTTGATGGTAAATGAAATGTCTTTCAGCACCCATTCTTCATTGTTGTAGGCAAACCAGACGTTTTCAAAACGGATGTTGCCTTTTAGCTCGCTAAAGGTTTGTGTTCCTTTGTTACTTATAGCATCTTCCGTATCTAACACTTTAAAAACCCTTTCGGAGCTTACCATTCCCATTTGTAAAGAGTTAAAGCGGTCGGCTAACTGACGGATAGGGCGATACAACATATAAATAAAAAAAGTGAAGGCAAAAATTTCTCCCGGCTCGGCAACTTCTAAAGAAACCTCTTTAAAACCATACCACACCAACAACGCAACAGAAAGAGCAGATAAAATCTCTACCAATGGAAAGAAAATAGAATAGGCCCAAACGCTTTTAATGTGTGCATTTCGGTGTTTTTTATTGATGTCGGCAAAAATTTCGCTTTCAATTTTTTCTCTGTTAAAAATTTGTACAATAGACATGCCTGTAATGTGCTCCTGTACAAAAGTGTTTAGTATAGAAACTTGGTTTCTTACTTCCTGAAAAGCATCTTTAATAGCACGTTTAAACATATTTGTTCCAATCAATAAAATAGGGATAGGAACAAGGGTGATGAGGGCTAAATCCCAATTGATAACGAACATACAAATAACTGCAGAGATGATTTTAAGTAAATCGCCAAGAATTACTAAAATTCCTGCAGAAAACATTTCGGCAACGGTTTCAATATCTGAAACGGTACGGGTTACTAATCTGCCTATTGGGGTTTGGTCGAAAT
Source organism: uncultured Flavobacteriales bacterium (assembly GCA_946886085.1). The sequence goes on from CAMPHX010000014.1 coordinate 8,902, forward strand.
ATTTCGATTTAAAATTAACAACATGTTTAAAAACTTCATTTCTAATGTCTTTAATAATGTTCTGACCAACCAAATTGCCATAATAAGTAAATACATATTGCAAAATGGTTTCTAAAATTAAGATACCAATTAACCACATGGTAATATGGAATAGACCTAATTCATCTTTGGTTTCAATGTTTTTATTTACAGCAACTTGTATTAATAACGGACGAGCAACAGAAACTACAGCCAACACAATACTTAAAAAAGCAGTAAGGTAAAACATGCCCTTATAAGGAGCAACATATCGCATTACCCGATTAAAAAGTTTGTAATCAAATGCCTTTCCAGATACGCTTTCCATGGTTGGTTTAGTAGTTTAGTAGTTTATGAGTTTATACTTTAATAAGGTTAAAGTTAGTAGTTATTTGTTAATAGTTATGAGTTGTCGGTTTACAGTTAAAATTTCTAATCTCTAATTTTCAATTTCTAATCTATAAACGGATACCCAATTTTAGTTAAAAATAAGCCGTGGGCGGGAACAGATTTTCCGGCATTACTTCTGTTTTTTGAAGCAATGATTTCGGTTAGTTCTTCCACTTTAATTTTTTGCTGACCAACATCCAACAGTGTCCCTACAATTGCTCGCACCATATTTCTTAAAAATCTGTTGGCAGTAATGGTAAATATAAGTTGTTCTTTATCGTTTTTCCAATACGCTTCAGTAATGTGACACCTATTGGTAAAAGTATCGGTTTTACTTTTGCTGAAACAAGAAAAATCGGTTTCCTGAATAAGCAATTCGGCTGCCTCATTCATTTTTTCAACATCCAATTTGTATGGAAAATAATGAGCCAATTCGGTTGTAAAAGGGTTTTTAGTTGTTGAAATTCGGTATTCGTAAGTTCGGTAGGTAGCACTAAATCGAGCATGATTATCTTCTTTTACCTCAAAAATTTGTTTGCCGGCAATGTCTGCAGGCAAAAAGCTGTTCAGTTTAAAAAGCAGTTGATTAGCATCAATAGATTGGTTACTATCGAAATGAGCAAAAAGTTGTTCTGCATGTACGCCTGTGTCTGTTCTTCCTGCTCCGGTAATCATAATTTCTTCTTGTAATAAAGTACTTAGTGCTTTGTTTACTTCTTCCTGTACACTGTGGGCATTTTGCTGAATTTGCCAACCGTGATAGTTGGTGCCTTTGTAAGCGAGTTCAACAAAATATCTTGCCATGGTACCTTGGTTTTTTGTGTGAAAAATTTGCTGCAAAAATAAGCAATAGTTAGATAAATAGTTGAGGTGTTGAGCTAGTTTAAGCGTTTAGGTTGTTAATAGTTCTGAAAAGTTTAGAGTTGGGTGTAGAATGAATGTAGCTAATAACATTGCTCTAAATGAAGCTAGAGAAATATAAGTTCAGTGAAGTTAAATCTTGTTACTTAGGAAACATGATTTTAAATGAGAGCTAAAGGTTAATAAATAAGAAGATTTCTCGACTGCATTTTTCTGTTTGCTAAAGCAACCGAAAAATATCGCTCGAAATGACACTAGAGGTAGTATGCTACTAATTGAATGCTTCTCGAACTACTTAAAATTAATAGGTTTCATATCTAAATTATAAAAAGTAAAAGTCCAGATATCTGTCCATTCTTGTATCAATTTAGCTTTAGATTTACCTGCTCCGTGTCCACCTTGAGTATCAATTCTAATAAGTGTTGGATTTTTTCCGGCATTTGCTTGTTGAAGGGTAGCACCGAACTTAAAAGAATGAGCAGGAACTACTCTGTCATCATGGTCGCCAGTAATAATCATAGTAGCCGGATATTCCGCTTTTTTAAGGTTGTGTAATGGCGAGTATTTGTACAGATACTGAAATTGTTCTTCGTCTTTACTGCTGCCATATTCTACCGCCCAAGCCCAACCGATAGTAAACTCATGGTAACGGAGCATATCCAACACACCAACCATAGGGATAGCTACCTTTGCAATTCCTGGTTGTTGAGTCATTACAGCACCAATTAGTAATCCGCCATTGGAACGTCCGTGTATGGCTAATTTTTCTGTTGAAGTGTATTCTTTATTCTTTAAAAAGTTGGCAGCAGCAATAAAATCATCAAAAACATTTTGTTTGTTTTCTAACATACCTGCTTTGTGCCATTCTTCGCCATACTCGCTACCACCTCTAATATTGGCAACCGCATAAATGCCTCCGTTTTGCATAAATACTGCTTTGCTCACATCAAAAGTTGGTTTTACGCTAATGTTAAATCCGCCATAAGCATAAAGCATACAAGGATTTTTACCATTTAATTCAATGTCTTTTTTATGCGAAATAAACATAGGAATTTTTGTACCATCTTTACTTTCGTAAAAAACTTGTTTGGTAACATATTCGGCTGTTTTAAAATCTACTTTAGGTTCAAAATAGAGATCCGTTTGTACTTCATCTAAATTTACTTGATAGATTTTTGTAGGGGAAATGTAGCTGCTAAAAGTAAAGTAGGCGGTAGATTGAGTTCTCTTTCCACTCACTCTTCCGGCAATACCAATTTCAGGCAATGTTAATTTTTTTAATAACTCTCCATCAAAAGAATAGGCTTCTATTTTCGATTGAACATCTTTAAGGTAATTTACAAATAGTTTATCACCGGCAATACTTACATTTTCAATAACATATTCTTTTTCAGGAATAAGTTCTTCCCATTGTTCCGGAGAGGATTGTTCTATAGTGGCAAATACAATCTTTTTGTTGGGAGCATTGTAATTAGTAATAAAGAATAGTTTTTCTTCTTCATTACCAATAAAGCTTGTTTCGTTATAAAAATTCTCGATAAACTGAACAAATTCGCTTGATGGTTCTTCAAGATGTTTAACATAAATAATATTCCCACTTGTCCCTTCCGATGCACTAATAATTAAAAACTTTTCATCTTCGGAAACTCTAGCTCCAAAGTTTCGGGTAGGATGTTCTTGACTTTCAAAAATAATTTTATCTTTCTTTTGTTCGGTACCTAATTCATGGTAATAC
>CAMPHX010000015.1 GCA_946886085.1 uncultured Flavobacteriales bacterium
GTATAATTATATATAAATAATAGATTATAATCGCATTTTCTTATGTTTTTTGTTTATTTTTGTTGAAATTTGTTTTAAGAATGGAATTAATAAACAGAGATTTACAAAGTCAACTGCTTGAAAAGTGGAATTCAAGAAAAGTGCTTGTTGTTATAGGTCCGAGACAAGTTGGTAAAACCACACTAATACGTTCTTTGTGTGATAAAGAAGGCAATTATCTATTTATAAATGGTGATGATGCTGAAGATAGAGTCTTACTTGAAAATGCAGGCAAAACCAAGCTGGAACAAATTATAGGAACTAATAAAACAGTTTTTATTGATGAGGCACAACGGATTAAAGATATTGGGTTGATTTTAAAAATCATACATGACCAAATTAAAAGCGTTCGTTTAATAGCAAGTGGTTCTTCTGCTTTTGATTTAGCTAACGAAGTGAACGAGCCTTTAACAGGAAGAAAATGGGAGTTTACCATGTTTCCACTTTCATGGAATGAATTGAATCAGCATTTTGGTTATTTTCAACATTTAAAAAATTTAGAACAATACTTAATTTATGGGGTATATCCTGAGGTTGTTGTAAATACCAACAAAGAGGAAATATTAATTCAACTAAGTGGAAGTTATTTGTATAAAGACTTGCTTCAATATAAGAATATAAGAAAATCTGATGTATTAGATAAGTTATTGTTAGCATTGGCTTTACAAGTTGGTTCTGAAGTTAACTATAGTGAACTTTCTCAAACAGTTGGAGTAGATAGAGCAACCGTAGAACAATACATTACATTATTAGAAAAAGTATTTGTTATTTTTAGATTAAATCCATTAGCAAGAAATGTTAGAAACGAAATTAATACTTCAAGAAAAATTTATTTTTATGACAATGGAATCAGAAATGCTATAATAAGAAACTTTAAACCATTAACATTAAGACAAGATGTTGGAGCATTGTGGGAAAACTATTTAATTTCAGAAAGGATTAAGTTTTTATCAACTAACAAAATAAATTGTCGCTATTATTTTTGGAGAACCTATCAACAACAAGAAATAGATTGGATAGAAGAAAAAGACGGGATATTTTATGCTTATGAATTTAAATGGAACCCTAAAAAAGCTAAGAAAAATTTTCCAAAAACATTTACAAACAATTACAAAATAGAAAAAACAATGGTAGTTACCCCAGAAAACTGTGATGAGTTTTTATCTTTGTAGTAATGTAAATTACTTTTTATGATTACCTAATTTTCAAACGCATCATATGCAAATCGATTTAGAAAAAGAGAAACTAGCCATTGAAGCTGCCTTTGAAGGGTTGGTAAAATCTGCTGTACATGCTAAAAAAGATACCGCTACCAAAAAGCGTATCCGCAAAGCATTTGATGTTGCACATGAAGCTCACAAAGACGTAAGAAGAAAATCTGGAGAACCTTATATTTTCCATCCCATAGCTGTTGCCAGAATTTGTGCTGAAGAAATTGGGCTGGGAGCAACCTCTATTATTTGTGCCTTGTTGCACGATACCGTAGAAGACACCGAACTTACCATTGAAGATGTTAAAAATCTTTTTGGAGAAAAAGAAGCCAAAATTATTGAAGGATTAACCAAAATTTCAGGAGTTGTAGATGCCAACATTTCTTTACAGGCAGAAAATTTTAAAAAAATATTACTTACCCTTGCTGATGATGTAAGGGTAATTTTAATAAAACTAGCCGACAGGTTGCATAACATGCGTACCATTGGCTCCATGCGAAGAGATAAGCAACTTAAAATTGCTTCGGAGACCTTGTTTTTGTATGCTCCTTTAGCTCATCGTTTAGGGCTACATGCTATTAAGTCTGAATTAGAAGATTTATCATTAAAATGCCAAGAACCGGAGGTTTTTGAAGAAATTCAGAACAAACTAAAGAAAACCCAAGAAGTTAGAACAAGGTTTATTAATCATTTTTCTGCACCACTGAAAAAAGCATTAGAAGCCAAAGATTTCAAATTTGAAATGAAAGGACGACCAAAGTCCATTTATTCTATTTGGAAGAAAATGAGTAATAAAAGCATTCCTTTTGAAGAGGTTTATGACTTATTTGCTGTTAGAATTATTATTGATTCACTTCCCGAAAATGAAAAATCAGATTGTTGGCAAGTTTACTCTATTGTTACCGATTTTTACCAACCCAATATTGAGCGATTAAGAGATTGGATTTCTGCTCCAAAAGCTAATGGTTATGAGTCTTTACACACCACCGTTATGAGTCCGACTGGGAAGTGGGTGGAGGTGCAAATACGTACCAAACGCATGGACGAAATTGCAGAAAAAGGTTTTGCCGCACACTGGAAATATAAAGAAGGTAGTGAAGAAAGTCAGTTTGATAAATGGATAAACCAAATTAGAGAATTGATAGAAAACAATGATGCCAATGCGTTAGATTTAGTTGATGACTTTAAATTAGATTTATTCTCTGATGAAATTTATGTCTTTACTCCCGAAGGTGAAATGAAAAATTTACCTACAGGTGCCAGTGCATTAGATTTCGCTTTTTCCGTACATACAGAAATTGGTGAGCAATGTATTGGAGCTAAAGTAAACAATAAACTAGTGCCTTTAAGCACACCTCTACAAAGTGGTGATCAAATTGAAATTCTCACCTCTAAAAATCAACGACCAAAAGAAGACTGGCTCAATTTTGTAAAAACCCATAAAGCAAAATCTAAAATAAAATCTTCTCTTAAAGAGGAGAAAAAAGAAATTGCTTTAATTGGTAAAGCCATGTTGGATAAAGAGTTTAAGCGTTTAGGTATAAAACGAGAAAACATTAGCCTAAACGAACTTAAAAAACATTTTAAAGAAACTTCTGATATTGATTTTTACTACGGAATTGCTAAAAATACCATTCAGCTTAATCACTTGCGAGATTTTGAAGTTAAAAATGGAACTTTAAAACTTAAAAGAACTTTTCCTAATAGACTTAAAACCTATTTTGAAAGAAAAAAACCTGCAAAAGCTGAAAGAAAAGATGAGATTTTAGTAATTGGCGATAACATGGAAAAAATTGATTACAGCCTTGCCAATTGCTGTAATCCTATTCCGGGTGATGAGGTTTTTGGTTTTATAACAGTTGCCGAAGGAATTAAAATACACAAAACTACTTGTCCTAATTCAGTGCAATTAATGTCTAATTACGCTTACAGGGTAATAAAAGCTCGGTGGATAGAAAAAGAAAAAGTAGATTTCTTAACAGGGTTAAAAATTATCGGAATTGATAATGTAGGAATTGTAAACAACATCACACAAATTGTTTCTAATGAGCTACATGTAAATATGCGTTCCATAAAATTTGAAAGCTATGACGGTATATTTGAGGGAACAATAATGGTTTTTGTTCAAAATACCATTCACCTTAACAACCTTATTACTAACCTTAAAAAAGTAGATGGGGTAAAGAAAATAGAACGCATTGATAATTAAAACAATGGAAGTTACTTTTTTTTGGTTCAGAAGAGATTTACGTTTATCAGATAATACCGCACTTTTTCATGCTTTAAGCGAAAACCAACGTGTTATTCCTCTGTTTATTTTTGATGCCAACATTATTGAAGAACTTCCAAAAGATGATGCACGTATTTCCTTTATTTATGAGCAACTTCATGCTATTGATGAGGAATTAAAAAAAGTAGGAAGCAGCTTATTGGTGTTAAAAGGTAAACCAAAAGACGTTTGGCAACAACTCTTTACTGAATACCCTGTTAAAAACATTTATTTTAATAAAGATTACGAGCCGTACGCTATAGCTAGAGATAAAGAAATTACTGCTTTAGCCAAAACTAACAACGTTGCTGTTTTTAGCTTTAAAGACCAAGTTATTTTTGAAGAAAATGATGTATTAAAAGATGACGGAAGTCCCTACACCATTTATACTCCTTATAAAAATAAATGGTTAAAAGCTTTTTCTTTAAACCTTTGTGAAGCTAAAAAAAGCGAAGACCACCTTACTAATTTAGCCAAAAATCAATTTTCTTTTCCAAGTTTAGCATCTCTAAATTTTAACCTATCTTCTATCAGAGTTAAGCCTTACTCTTTAGCAAACCTAAAAAATTACGAAGCTGAAAGAAACTTTCCAGCAATGGACAATACTAGCTATTTAAGTCCACACTTACGTTTTGGAACGGTAAGCATCAGAAATATTATAAAAAACAGCCTAGAAAAAAGTCCCGTATTTTTAAGTGAACTGATATGGCGAGAATTTTTTATGCAAATATTATTTCACTTTCCACATGTTATCAATAAGAGTTTTAAAGCTAAATACGATAATATAAATTGGCGAAACAATAAAAACGAATTTGCCCTTTGGTGCGAAGGAAAAACAGGTTATCCTATTGTGGATGCCGGCATGCGACAACTCAACGAAACCGGATATATGCACAACAGGGTTCGAATGGTTGTTGCTTCATTTTTGTGCAAACACTTATTAATCGATTGGCGGTGGGGCGAAGCTTATTTTGCTAAAAAATTATTAGATTATGATTTAGCAGCCAACAACGGCAACTGGCAATGGGCTGCCGGAACAGGCTGCGATGCCGCTCCCTATTTCAGGGTATTTAATCCTTACGAACAAGTTAAAAAATTTGATCCTGATTTAAAATACATCACAAAATGGGTAAAAGACCTTAACACTACCCCCATAGTAGATCATAAATTTGCCCGAGAAAGAGCTATTTCATCCTATAAAAAAGGGTTGAAAAAAGCCTAAACTTTTGGAGTTCAAGTTTACTGTTTCATGAGTGTATCATTTTAAAATTATTTTTTACACAGAATTTTTTTAATATATTTACCACGATTTTAATCACTTATTAGGCGAATAAACCCTGAATTATGACAAAAAACACATTAATTTTTTTATTTGTTGTGGTGATAACTTCAACTAATATTTTTGCACAAACGATAAATTCATCTCATATTGTTGAAGCTACCGGACAACCCAATGAGTTTTTGGTTAAAACTGCTATTACCGGGTTAGAAAATGTTGATATTGCTCGTATTGAATACAATATTGATGATGCTCATACATATAAACCATCTCCTAATAATTCTTTTTTTACAGACAGAAAAAATAATCAATTAAAGTTTTATTTAATGGCTGTTCCCGCATCAGGAATTATAAACATTGAGTTTATACTAACCATTAGCAACGGACAAAACCTAAATATTCCTGCTGCTATTCAATATTCTCGTAATGAAGTAAAAGACAAAGTAGCTCTTGCACCACTGACTATTAACATAGATGGAAGTGCTAGTACTTTAGCTTCAACAACTCCTGAAGTTGAAGAAGAAACTGAAGTTATTGAAGAAACAACTACTCCTGTTGAAAGTGAAAAAGAAGAGGAAGAAGAAATTGTTGCTGAAACCATCGAAGAAACAGAAGAAGAAGTTGAAGAAGAAAGTTCAACGCATGTAATTGAAGAAACTCCTGAAGAAGAAACAACTCCACCTGCCGAAACTACTTACAAAAAACCTGAAGAAAAACCTAAACCTACACCAACTCCAACAAATACCTCTTCTAAAAAACAATACGGAGTTCAAATTTTAGCTCTTTCAGAATATTCTGAAACACGAGTGCGTAATTTCTGTAAACAACATGGTTTAGATTACAACTTAATTACCAAAGAAAATGTGGATGGATTAACTAAAATCCGTTACGGAAAATCTTCTTCTGCTACAGAAATTCAAAACCTAAAAGAAGAATTAATTAACAAAGGGCTTAGAGGTGTTTTTATGGTTACTTTGCCTTAAACCCTTACACCAATCACACAAATATCATCTAATTGCTCTTGTACTCCTCTCCACTCTTTATGAGCATTTGTAAGTATTTCTTGTTGTTCTTGTACAGATAAATTTGCTACATCTGTTAATAATTGCTTAAACTGCCTATAATTAAATTTTTTACCTTTTAATCCTCCAAACTGATCTGCATAACCATCAGAAAATAAATAAATCATATCCCCTTTTTGCATTTCTATTTCATGGTTTTGAAAAGAATTTTCCGTTTCGTAAGCACCAATAGGTTGTTTATCTGCTTTAGTTTCCAACAACTCTCCATTTCTAACAATATAAAGTGGATTATTTGCTCCGGAATATTGTAACACAGCTACTGTTTCAGGTTCCAGGTTTGATGTTTCAAGTTGATTTAACTCGGAACTTGGAACATTGAACTTTAAACTACAAAGAGCAATGTCCATTCCGTCCCTTATCACATTTTCATCATCTGTATGGATGTTTATCGTACTATAAACCTCATCATTTAAATAATTTAACGCATCTGCAGGAGAATTTATATTTGGCTGTATTTTAGATTGATTTAAAATTTTTAACCCTATAATACTCATAAATGCTCCGGAAACACCATGACCGGTACAATCTGCAACAGCAAAAACAACCATTTTTTCGTTAGGTTCATTTGCCTTAGTAGTCGTAACTTCCGTTGCCCAATAAAAATCTCCACTTACAATATCTTTAGGCAAATAAATCACAAACGATTCGGGTAACAACTTTTTTAGTTTGGTAGGAGGTGTAATTAAGGCATCTTGAATTCGTTTGGCGTAGTTAATACTATCAACAATTTCCTTATTTTTCTCTTCAGTAATAGCTTTTTGTTCTTCTAGTTGTTTTTTAGATTTTTCTAACATTAAGCGAGCAACAATTTCTTTTTTGGTTAATCGGTAACGCATTCTAATTAATAAGATAGAAAAAACAGCTACCGCTCCTGTAAGCAACCCACCACTTACCAAAATTTCATCAAGACTTAATATGCTATTGTAATAAAAGAAAATGATGTTGGCAATAATGTTAGCAACCACAATTAAAATGGAATAATAAACATGGTAAAACATAAACATACCAGAACCAATAAATAAAGCAATGTAGGCAAAAGCATGTTTTTGAAGATGTTCTAAATCCATCACACTCCACATATAAGCATTTTGTATAGAGATTAAAAAAACCGGAATAAACCCTAAAACTTCAATAGGAATTTTAATTTTTTCATGAAACAAAACGGTTACCAAACAAACAAAAGAAACAGCCACCCTAAAGGTTAAAAACTCTTGCCAATATTCATAAATATTAAAATAATCGGTAACAAAAAAGAGCATGTTAAAAATCACAGCAACCCATAAAGCAATGGTGTGGTAACGTAAAATGGTTTTGTTAATCTCCGATTGCCAATTTACTGATGTAGCGTTCATTATAAGTTGTTTAGTTAGGTTGTTTCGAGATTTAAAATTATGAATTTTTTATATACTTAATTACAAAAACCACATAGATTCTGAGTTTTTAATCTACTTTTGTTTTGATGAAAGAAATTGATTACATCATAGTTGGACAAGGATTAGCGGGTTCTATATTAGCTTTTCAGCTGATGGAAGAGAGTAAAAAAATTGTAATAATAGACGAAAACCATCCCCAAACCTCATCAAAAATTGCTGCAGGTTTATGTAATCCGGTAGTTTTTAAACGGCTTACCAAAAGTTGGTTGGTAGATAGTGTTTTACCATTAGCCGTTAATTTTTATCGAAAACAAGAACAACTGCTTAACAATAATTTTTACCAAGAAATGCCTATTTATAAGCTTTTCGTAGATGAAAAAGAAAGCTCTTTTTGGAAGCAAAAAAGCAACGAACCCGAATTGTTCGATTGGATAAATGACAAAAGCGAAAAACCTTTTGATGAGCAATATATTGCTATGCCTTATGGAGCTTCAAAAGTGCTTCAATCAGGGTTTTTACGAACCAAAAAATGGCTACAGGCTTTTCAAGAATACCTCATTAAAAACAATGCTTTTGTTGAAAGTACATTTAATTACGCTGATTTAAAAATGGAAGCATCAGCTGTTTGCTGGAAAAACTTTAAAGCAAAAGGCATCATCTTTTGTGAAGGCTATAAAAACATTCACAATCCTTATTTTAACTACTTGCCGTTTAAACTCACCAAAGGCGAAGTGCTTAGTGTTGATTTTGAAAATTTAACCTTAGAAGCTGCTATTAATAAAGGTGTCTTTATATTACCTTATGATAGTGCTTATAAATTAGGCGCAACTTATAATTGGAATGAAATAGATGAAAATATCACCGAAAAAGCCAAAAATGAACTTTTAAACAAAGCTAAAAAATTTATAAAAGATAACATCATCGTTAAGAAGCATGAAGCTGGTGTGAGACCTACTGTTAGCGATAGAAGACCATTGTTGGGGGAGCATCATCAACACAACAATTTTTTCATTTTTAACGGACTAGGAACTAAAGGTGTAATGTTGGCCCCTTGGTTAGCTCAAAAATTTGTACGATATTTGCTACATAATGAACCACTTCCTGAAGAAGTAAATATTAACCGATTTAAATAAAAAAGATTATGAGTAAAAAAATCATCCTTCCTTTAGTAGTTTTCTTTGCACTTGCTTTTAGCAGCAATGTTGTTTTCGGACAAAAAATTTTCAAGGTAAAATATGAATCTCAAGCAGACTTAAAAGTGTATGTGGTGGATTACGAATCGCAGTGTGATTTAAAAGTGTATCATGTAAAATATGAAAGCCAAGCCAGTAAAGACGGTTTGTGGTATGCTGTAGAGTATGAAAGTCAGGCAGATAAAAAGGTTTATTTTGTAGATTATGAATCTCAAGCTGATTTAAAAATCTATTACGTAGATTATGAGTCTCAGGCCGGATGGAAAAATAAATCTAAAGCTCATTTATTGAAGTTTTAACTTCATCATAATATCTGTTTGTTCATCATTTCCTAATTTAAAAATGTGCTTGTCAAAAGCTTCAAAGCCATTTTTTTTGTAAAAGTTAATTGCTCTGGGATTTTCCTCCCAAACGCCTAACCAAACATATTCTTTGTTTTTCGCTTTTGCTAATTCAATGGCTTTTTCATAGAGCAATTGTCCAACATTCTTCCCATGAAATTCTTTTAAAACGTAAATACGCTCTATTTCTACCGCTTTATTATCTTTTAGTTCCGTTTGTGATTTGCCATAATTTAGCTTTAAATAACCGATAACTTTATTATGGAGTATAGCAAAATAAAATAGCGTGTTTTTATCCTGAATTTCGTTGGTTAATTTGGTTAAAGAAAAAGCTTCCCTCAAATACTTTTGCATGTCTTCTTCATAATTTTTATCCGAAAAAGTTTCTTGGAAAGTTTGTTTACCAATTAATTGAAGTTGAGCAATATCGTCTTGCTTAACTTGAGTTATTTCAACTTTTTCCATTATGTACACATTAAAAATTATCTTGTTTCACTATTCGTTTTTTTAAGCGAGTAACAATTTGGCAGGTCATTTTTATATTGTAATTGTAGTTGAATAATTATTTGCATCCTTTTTTAAAATTTTCCCAATCAATTTCTATGCTATTTGGAAGTTTTTCTTGCAGTTCAGTAATAATACTTGATTCCATTTCAGAAAAAGGTATTTTATATACTTCTTCAAAGCTTGTAAAGCCTTCTTTCCATAACCTTGAGAATTTTTCAACCCCATAATGTTCAATTAAATATTGCACTATATAAGCAGATTGGTGATATCCTATCATTTCATCAGTGGCATAAAAATCATTTACCAAAGAATCTATTGGTATAAGCATTTCTTGTGTAAATAGATATTTATATATTTCGGCTACCGAATAACCATTACAATTGTTAGCAGCATAAGTGGCTAATCCTTCATTTAACCAACTACTATTTTCGGATGGTCCCCACAGCTCCGTTGCGATCATGTGCATTAGTTCATGTTTAATAGGAACGGAAACTATATTTTCCTTTTTTATTGTTTCTCTGTTGTCAGTTGAAACTAATGCAACTTTTTTAGTCCAATAATTAGCAGAGCCTGAAACACCGTAGTTAAGATCATCTTTCATAGCAGCTTTTGATGGATAGAAAACTATTTTATATGGAACATTAAAAGTATCAACTTCAACTAACTTCATATTTTTTTCAATAGCAGTCATGCATTCTTGAACTAGAGAGTCACGTTTTTCATAAGCATAACCTTTGTCAGGAAAAATGAATTCATAATTTTTAATTTGCTTAAAGACTTGAGTCTTAGATGTCCATTTATTGTTTACTTCTTCCTCATTTTCAATGTTGTTAATTTCAGTACATCCAAAAACTGAAAAAATTAGTAACAGCATTAAAGGTAGTTTTCTTAAGTGTCTCATAGATTTACATTTTATTTGTTTGAATCATGTTAAATGGAATGTATGTTAGGTGCCCACCAACCTATATATACCTTTTGATTACTTATATTTTCCCCAAATCTTCTAATCTAATTATGAAGCTAACAGGTTGTTTCTGCTCTAACGCACAAAGCTAACACAAAGCATCACAATTCCAATTTAAAAGGGCTTTGTGCGTCAGAAAAGTCCCCCTTCGGGGGATTAAGGGGCTTTATACAACTTCAGCCCTTCTTCCAACCATTTTTTAAAGGCTGCTACATTACCATGGTTTTCATAATCAGCACTTCCATTACCTACTTCATTACCATTTTCATCTAATATTAAATAATAAGGTTGGGTGTTTACTTTATACTTTGAAGATTGATAATGACTCCATTTTTTACCTATGGTAGTAATTTTTACTGTTTTTCCGTTTTTTTCTACTTCTGTTTGTTCTTCTTCAGGTAAATCTCTTTTGTCATCTACATAAAGCGATACCAACACTACATCATTTTTAAGAATTTCTATAACGCCTGGTTCCCCCCAAACACCTTCTTCCATTCTTCGACAGTTAACACAAGCTTTTCCTGTAAAATCTAAAAAAACTGGTTTACCTACTTTTTTAGCATACGCCAACCCTTCTTCTATATCTAAAAATGCAGGAATACCTTGTGGCCCTACTTTAGTTCCTTCAATATAATCTACTGTTGTTGATGTAATGTTTCCAAAACCTCTGGGAGATTCACTATATTCCATTGGTGGTGGAAATCCGCTAATTAACTTTAATGGAGCTCCCCAAAGTCCGGGAATTAAGTAAATAACAAAAATCACCACTAGGGTACCGAACAAGGTTCTTCCAACAGAAAGATTCAATATAGGAGTATCGTGTGGTAATTTAATAAACCCAAATAAATACATCGCCAATACTCCAAAAACACCTATCCAAATGGCTAAAAACACTTCTCTCTCTAACAAGTGCCAATCCATCACTAAATCAGCATTCGATAAGAATTTAAACGCCAATGCCAACTCTAAAAACCCTAATACTACTTTAACTGTATTTAACCATCCTCCCGATTTTGGTAAAGAATTCATCCAACCCGGAAATGCTGCAAATAAACCAAAAGGCAACGCTAATGCTAATGAAAAACCCAACATGCCTACAAAAGGAGCCATTCCGCCAATTGATGCCGACTGAACCAACAAGGTTCCTACAATTGGTCCGGTACATGAAAATGAAACCAACGCTAAAGTAAATGCCATAAAGAAAATACCTATTAAACCTCCTCTATTAGAAGCTGAGTCTGCTTTGTTTACCCAAGAGCTAGGTAGCACTATTTCGAATGCTCCCAAAAATGAAATAGCAAAAACAATCAACAATAAAAAAAAGAAAATATTAAAATACACATTAGTTGATAATGCATTTAAAGCATCTGAACCAAAAATTGCAGTAATAATAGTTCCTAACAATACATAAATAACAATAATAGAT
>CAMPHX010000016.1 GCA_946886085.1 uncultured Flavobacteriales bacterium
GTAACTGGCAACACGTCTGGTTTTGGTCCAGAAGAGTCTAGGTTCGAGCCCTAGTCGGACAACTTCTAAAACCCAATAAATTGAATAACAGTTTATTGGGTTTTTTGTTTTTACACCTCCTTTCCTAATCAAAAAAATAGGATTTCAATACTACCCATCAAATAATATTGTTTCTTGCTCACTTTTAGGTTAACTTTATAGCTTAATTAATTTTAATCTGCTGCTTTATGCGAAAAACAAACTTTTTTAAAACTACTTTTTTCTCTCTACTTTTATTAGGAACAGTAGTTTCAGCTAATGCTCAACAACATGCTAACTTATGGACTAAAACAACCAAAGTAGCCGTAAATAATAAAATAAACACAACTACTCTCCCAATAAATTTTGATGTTTATCAGTTGGATGTTGCTGCCTTACAAAATCTATTAAACCAAGCTCCGAAAAGATTTTCTCAAAACACATCAACCATTGTTTTAAGTTTCCCTACAGGAGATGGAACAATAGAAAACTTTGAAGTATTTGAAGCGTCTATCTTTCATCCAGATTTAGCTGCAAAATATCCGGAAATTAAATCTTTTTTTGGGAAAAGTACCTCAACAGCTTCTACCATCAGATTTAGTTTTTCTCCACAAAAGGGATTAAGTAGTATGCTTTTCAGATTAGATAGAAAAAGTGTTTTTATTGAACCATATTCTACCGATTTAACCTCCTATGCCGTATATTCGAGAAAAACAAACGAAGTAAATCAACATACTTTT
Source organism: uncultured Flavobacteriales bacterium (assembly GCA_946886085.1). Next base: position 759 of record CAMPHX010000016.1, read on the forward strand.
GAATGTTTAACAGACGATATTGCTTTAAACATGAAAAAAATTAAGCATTCCAACAATAAGGATGCAAACGACCAAACATTAAGAACTTTTTTAACTGCAGTTTCCACTTCAGGAGAATATACCGTTTGGCACGGAGGAACAAAAATATTAGCTATGGCTGCCATAAATGCTACCATGACAAGAGTTAATGGTGTTTATGAAACAGATTTTGGTATTACCATGCAATTGGTTGCCAATAATGATGATGTGGTATTTACCAATCCTTCAACAGATCCTTACACCAACAGTTTAAATAGTCAATTACAATCTACATTAAGTAGTGTAATTCAAGAAGCAAATTATCATGTAGGACATTTATTACATCAGGGTTCTAACAATGGAAATGCAGGTTGTATAGGTTGTGTTTGTGTAAATAATCAAAAAGGAAGCGGTTATAGTTCGCATTCTGTTCCTCAAGGAGATAATTTTGATGTGGATTATGTAGCCCATGAGTTTGGGCATCAGTTTGGGGCTAATCATACTTGGACTCATGGTGGAAGTGAGGGAACAGGAGCTCAAATGGAACCAGGAAGTGGTTCAACCATTATGGGATATGCAGGAATTACCGGAGCTTCAGATGTTCAGCCTCATAGTGATGATTATTTTCACTTTTTCAATATCCAACAAGTTACCACTAATGTAGCTTCCAAAAGTTGTTACACTTCAACACCAATGGTAAATACAGCCCCTACAGCAAATGCAGGAGCTAATTATACTATTCCAAAAGGAACTGCCTTTATTTTAGAAGGAAGCGGTTCAGATCCCGATGTAGATTCACTATCATTTTGTTGGGAACAAGGGGATGCTGGTTTTAATTCTCAAACAAGTGTAAGTGCAACAAGTACCGGAAGTCCGGCTTTCCGATCTATGGCACCCACCACTTCTCCAAACAGATACATGCCACAACTTTCAAGCGTAATAGCTGGAAATTTAACCACTCAATGGGAAACCGTTTCCAATGTAGGAAGAACCATGAATTTTTCATTAACTGTAAGAGATAACCTTTCAGGAGGTGGACAAAACAAAATAGACCAAATGGTAGTTACTGTTGATGGAAACTCAGGTCCGTTTACGGTAACATCACAAAATACAGCTGTAACTTGGAATGAAGGAAGCACAGAAACTGTAACATGGAATGTTGCGGGAACAAATACCGGAGCTGTAAACACACCAAATGTAGATATTTTCTTATCTCAAGATGGTGGATACACTTACCCTATTACTTTAGCAAGTGGAATTCCTAATAATGGTTCAGCTAATGTTACCGTGCCAACTGGAAGTGCAACTACCAATGCCAGGGTAATGGTAAGAGGTGCCGGAAATATATTTTATGCATTGAATTCAAGTAATTTTACTATTCAAGCATCTGAATTTGTAATGAATTTTGCACCTGGTGCTACTAATAATGATATCTGTGCTCCAGGAACATCAACCTATATTTTTACATACAATACTTTTTTAGGATTTAATGATGTTACCACTTTTTCTGCTTCCGGAAACCCTGCGGGAACAACCGTAAGTTTTACTCCTTCGACCGCTCAGGCAAATGGAACAAATGTTACTGTTCAAGTTTCAGGAATAACAGCCGCAATGGTTGGCTCACATACTATTACAATAACAGGAACAGCAAGTTCTGCAACTCAGTCAACGAATATTAATTTAAATGTTTATTCCAACAATTTTATACTTATTAATTTACTAAGTCCGGCAAATGGAGCTGTTAATGTTTCGGGACCTTATACATTTACTTGGCAAGCAAATCCTAATGCTGCAACTTATGATATTGATATAGCTACAGATGCTGCCTTTACAAACATAGTTGACAATGCTACAGGACTAACAACTGCAAATTATACTTCATCAACACTTGCAGCTGATACAGAATATTATTGGAGAGTAAGACCAAGCAACCAATGTGGTTCAGGAAGTTTTTCTTCAAGCAACTCATTTACAACAAGCAATTGTATTACAGCTATGAGTACAAATGTTCCTGTAACTATTCCTAGTACTACTGCAATTGTAACATCAACATTAAATATTACTAACTCAGGAACTATAAATGATGTTAATGTTATTGACTTAATAGGAACACACACTTGGATAGCCGATTTAATTGTTACGTTAGAAAGTCCACAAGGAACAATTGTAACATTATGGGAAGAAATTTGTGATAGCGAAAATGATTTTGATGTAAATTTTGATGATGCCGCAACACCGGGAGCTCTACCATGTCCTCCAGTTGGTGGTGGAACTTACCAACCTCAAGATGCTTTAGTTGCTTTTAATGGAGAAAATCCACAAGGAACATGGACACTTACTATTGAAGATGTTTTTAATTGGGATGGTGGAAGTTTAGATAGTTGGGGATTAGAAATTTGTATGAATTCTACCATAATAGGTGTAGATGAATTAACTAATTTTATTGATGTAGTGCTTTATCCAAATCCAGCTAATAACCAACTTAACATTAAAGGCTTGCCAAATGGAAATACGAATATAGCTATTACAGATGTAACCGGTAAAATTATTTTAACAACTAATGCCAGCTTACAAACAGTTTTAGATATCAGGAATTTCTCATCAGGAATTTATTTTATGCAATTAAATAATGATGCCACTACAAAAACATTAAAATTTGTAAAGGAGTAAATTCACTACTTTTGTAGCATGAATAATAGTCTGAAATTAAAACTTGAAGAAGCCGAAAAGCATAAAAAAGACAATCAGTTATTGGTTAAAAAGCTTAAAAAAAGTAAACCAAAAAACTTAGATGATAATACACACGAAGCTCATGATGCTGCTTTTGATAAAATAGACTGTCTGCAGTGTGCCAATTGTTGTAAGACCACTAGTCCTATTTTTTATGATAGAGACATTGACAGATTAGCAAAACACCTAAAAATAAAGCCTTCAGCTTTTGTAGCTCAATATTTACATTTAGATGAAGTAGGTGATTATGTGCTTAATACTGCTCCTTGCCCATTTTTAGATTATGAAAATTATTGCATAGTTTATGAAAGTCGACCTACCGCTTGCAGAGAATATCCACATACTAACCGAAAAAGATTTTATCAAATTTTAGATTTATCGCTAAAAAATACAGAAATATGCCCCGCTGTTGCAACTGTTTTCGAAGAATTAAGAAAAATATATCCAGTATCTTGATTACTTAAAAAATTACTTTACTCTCGTTTTTTTATTTAGTACATTTGTGAAACTTTAGGGGTGTCCACCAATTGGCAGACTGAGATTATACCCTCAATACCTGACGCAGATAATGCTGCCGTAGGAAAAAGAAATTTCTCTCTTTGTCGAGAATATTCCTAAAGCCATATTATTAAAAATTTAGGAATGCAAATCAAACTCAATAATCAAATTAAAATCTTAGCTGAACAATCCACTGTTCAACAATTACTTGATGATGTAATGTTTGAAAATCAAAAAGGAATTGCTGTTGCTGTAAATAAAAATGTTATTCAAAAAGACAATTGGAAACATCATTTCTTAAATCAAAACGATGAGGTACTCATTATTAAAGCAACTCAAGGCGGATAAAAAACTTAAAACTAAAATTATGAAGAAAGAACAAGCTCCCACACAAAATGTAATTTCAAAAGAACCTTTAACTGGTTCACGAAAAATATATGTACCAGGAAAATTGCACGATATTCAAGTAGCAATGAGAGAAATTACACTTTCTCCAACTAAACTTTCTACCGGAAAAATAGAAGAAAATTTTCCAATTGCTGTTTATGATACAAGTGGACCATATACCGACCCCAATTATACTATTGATTTAAAAAAGGGATTACCTCGTTTACGTGAAGAATGGATTTTGAAAAGAGGAGATGTAGAACAACTCCCTGAATTTAGTTCAGAATATTGTAGAGATCGAATGGCTGATAAAACACTTGATTACTTACGTTTTGAACATTTTAATAAACCATTAAAAGCAAAACCCGGAAAAAATGTTACTCAATTACATTATGCAAAGAAAGGAATAATTACTCCAGAAATGGAATACATTGCCATTCGTGAAAATCAACAAATAGAGCGATTAAATCAACAGCTAAAAGAACAATACGGAACTTTAACGAAACAACATGAAGGAAACAGTTTTGGTGCAAATACACCAAAAGGATTGATTACTCCGGAATTTGTTAGAGATGAAGTAGCAAGTGGTCGTGCAATTATTCCTGCTAATATTAATCATCCGGAAAGTGAGCCAATGATTATTGGTAGAAATTTTTTAGTAAAAATTAATACAAATATTGGTAATAGTGTGGTAACTTCAAGCATTGAGGAAGAAGTAGAAAAAGCTGTTTGGAGCTGTCGTTGGGGTGGAGATACCTTGATGGACTTATCTACAGGAAAAAATATTCACGAAACCCGCGAATGGATTATCCGTAATTGTCCGGTACCTGTTGGAACAGTCCCAATTTATCAGGCACTTGAAAAAGTAGATGGAAAAGCTGAAGACTTAACTTGGGAAATATTCCGAGATACACTTATTGAACAAGCAGAACAAGGTGTAGATTATTTTACTATTCATGCAGCAGTTTTATTGCGTTATGTTCCGCTTACCGCAAAACGAGTAACAGGAATTGTATCAAGAGGAGGTTCTATCATGGCAAAATGGTGTTTAGCTCATCACAAAGAAAACTTTCTTTATACCCATTTTGAAGAAATCTGTGAAATTATGAAAGCATATGACGTTTCATTTTCATTAGGTGACGGATTGCGTCCGGGAAGTATTGCAGATGCGAATGACGAAGCTCAGTTTGCCGAATTAAAAACACAAGGTGAGTTGAATAAAATTGCATGGAAACATGATGTTCAGGTAATGAATGAAGGACCTGGGCATGTTCCAATGCACATGATTAAGGAAAACATGGAAAAACAATTGGAGTATTGTAATGAAGCTCCATTTTATACCTTAGGGCCATTAACCACTGATATTGCTCCGGGATACGACCATATTACTTCAGCAATAGGAGCTGCTATGATTGGTTGGTATGGAACAGCAATGCTTTGTTATGTTACTCCAAAAGAACATTTAGGCTTGCCTAATAAAAAAGATGTGAAAGACGGAGTGATAACCTATAAAATTGCTGCTCATGCTGCTGACCTTGCTAAAGGTCATCCTGGTTCACAATATAGAGATAATGCTCTAAGTAAAGCACGTTTTGAGTTCAGATGGGAAGATCAATTCAATCTATCTCTCGATCCGGATACAGCTAGAGAATTCCATGATGAAACTTTACCTGCTGACGGTGCAAAAGTCGCTCATTTTTGTTCGATGTGCGGACCACATTTTTGTTCGATGAAAATTACACAAGATGTTAGAGATTATGCCGCTAGTATAGAAACTTCAGAAGAAGAAGCATTAAAAAAAGGAATGGAAGAAAAATCACAAGAGTTTAAAGAAAAAGGGAACAAAGTTTACTTATAATTATGATTATTGTTATATCTAACCCAACAACAATAAAAGACGAATATTCAATTATTCATCAGTTATTTGAGCAAGGGTTAGAAAGTTTTCATATTTATAAACCTGATTTTTCTAGTGAACAAATAGCAGAATTTAGGCAACAAATTTCTGCTAAATATCACGACAGAATTGTGTTACATACGGAGTATTTTAAATTTCATTCATTAAAAGAATTAGAAAATTGTAAAGAGAAATATGATTATGCCTTTCTTTCTCCTGTTTTCGATAGCATTTCTAAAGCAGGATATAAAAGTCCGTTAAATTTAAAAGAAGTAGAAAAGGTTTTGAAAAACAAAAAAGATAAAATCATTGCACTAGGAGGGATTGATGAAGACAAAATAGATACGGTTAAAGCATTGGGTTTTTCCGGAATTGCTTTGCTCGGAGCTATATGGAAAAGTGATAATCCTGTTGAAAAATTTAAACAAATAAAAGAAAAATGGTTGAAAAGCGAGTTAGTGCATTGAGTATTGCCGGCTTCGATCCAAGCGGAGGAGCTGGTATTTTGGCGGATATAAAAACGTTTGAGGCAAATAAGATTCGTGGAATGGGAGCATTGAGTGCCATCACTTTTCAAAATGATATTGAATTTGACAATGTGAGATGGCTCGAAACAACGGAAATTTTAAACCAAATTTCAACACTTCAAAGAAGATTTAAATGGAATAGCGTTAAAATAGGACTAGTAAAAGACTTAGAAACATTGGAGTGTATCATCAATTCAATTTCTACTTCACAAATCGTTTGGGATCCAATTATAAGAGCAAGTGCAGGGTTTGAATTTCATAAAACGATAAACAACCAACAATTAATTGGTGTACTAAAAAAAATAGATCTTATTACACCAAATATTGATGAAATAAAGTTTTTAACGGGACTAACGAATCCCATAGAAGCTGCAAAAGAATTATCGAAATATTGTAATGTCTTGCTGAAAGGAGGACACAATGAAGAAGAACCGGGGGTAGACTATTTATTTATGCAACATAAAATAGAAAAAATAGTTCCAACAGAAAAAAACAATATCTACCCAAAACACGGTTCAGGATGTGTATTATCTGCTGCAATTGTAGCTAACCTTGCCAAAGAAAATGATTTAACAACTGCTTGTCATCATGCAAAAAAATATATAGAACAATTTTTAGCGAGTAACCCATATTTATTAGGAGTTCATCATGTTTAGTAAATTACAATACATATCACAAGGAGCTACAGCTGAAGAACAAATAGAGAATATTCAACAGGTACTTGATGCAGGTTGTAAATGGATACAGTTACGTTTTAAAAATGTAGGTGAAAAAGAACTATTTAAAGTAGCTCAACAGGTAAAAAATAATTGCTCAAAACATCAAGCTACATTTATAATAAATGATTCCGTTAAAGTGGCTAAAAATGTTGATGCAGATGGGGTTCACCTTGGTCTAAAAGATATGTCTGTAGCAGAAGCAAAAACTATTTTAGGAGAAGATAAAATTATAGGAGGAACAGCAAACAGTATAGAAGATGTTTTAAAAAGAATAGATGAAAAATGCAGTTATATTGGTTTAGGACCATTTCGTTTTACTACAACAAAAGAAATTTTAAGTCCAATTTTAGGCTTAAAAGGTTATGAAACTATAATGCATGAACTTACAAAAAGAGAAATTTATATCCCAATTTATGCTATTGGAGGAATACAAATGGATGATGTGAAAGGTGTTATGAACACAGGTGTTTATGGTGTTGCTGTTTCAGGTTCAATTACACATTATCCTCAAAAAAAAGAATGGATACAAAACTTTAATTTATTATTAGATGGACAAATTAATTATAGCAAATAAAGAATTTCAATCCCGATTGTTTTTAGGAACAGGGAAATTTGGTTCAACAAAACTGATGGAACAAGCAGTATTGGCCTCTGATTCAGAATTGGTAACCGTTGCATTAAAACGAATAGATTTAGAAACGGATACAGACGCTCTGTTAACACATTTAAATCACTCCCATATTAATTTATTACCCAATACTTCCGGTGCGCGTAATGCGAAAGAAGCAGTATTTGCGGCTCAACTTTCTCGCGAAGCTTTAGAAACAAATTGGTTAAAATTAGAAATTCACCCAGACCCTAAATATTTAATGCCTGACCCAATTGAAACATTAAAAGCCACTGAAGAGTTGGTGAAATTGGGCTTTATTGTGTTACCTTATATTCATGCCGATCCTGTTTTATGTAAACGATTAGAGGAAGTAGGGACAGCAGCAGTTATGCCACTAGGTTCTCCAATAGGAACTAATAAAGGATTGAGAACTATTGATTTTTTAGAAATTATCATAGAACAAAGTAAAGTTCCTGTAATCGTTGATGCAGGAATTGGAGCTCCTTCAGATGCTGCAAAAGCAATGGAACTTGGTGCTGATGCTGTTTTAGTAAACACAGCCATAGCAGTAGCGGGAAATCCGGCAGAAATGGCAAAAGCGTTTAAAATAGCAGTAGAAGCAGGAAGAATGGGATATAAAGCAAAACTTGGAGGTATAAAAAACAATGCTTCAGCAAGTAGCCCGTTGATTTCTTTTTTAGATTAAGATAAAATTAGATAGCAAAATATGAGTTTTAAAGAAATATATGATTCACAAAATTGGGAAGAAGCAAAAGTTACCATCTACAATAAAACTTCATTAGATGTGGAAAAAGCCCTTTCAGCTAAGCGAAGAACATTGGAAGATTTTAAAGCATTAATTTCTCCGGCAGCTGCTCCTTATCTGGAACAAATGGCTCAGTTGAGTCATCAACTTACGCAAAAGCGTTTCGGAAAAACCATACAACTTTTTGTTCCAATGTATTTAAGCAATGAATGTAACAATATATGCACGTATTGTGGATTTAGTTTTGATAACAAAATAAAACGTAAAACATTATCTGCTGATGAAATTTTAAGAGAAATTACGAAAATAAAAAAAAGTGGGTTTAATCATATTTTACTTGTGACAGGTGAGGCCAATCATACTGTTCATGTAGATTATTTTAAAAAAGCTATTGAAATTATAAAACCACATTTTGCAAACATTTCGATAGAAGTACAGCCCTTAGATCAAAATGAATACGAAGAATTACAGCAATCGGGAGTTTATGCCGTTTTGGTTTATCAAGAAACCTATCATCAAGACAAATACAAAGAATATCATCCAAAAGGAAAAAAATCAAATTTTTATTACCGAATGGAAACCCCCGAAAGAATTGGAAATGCAGGTATTCATAAAATTGGTTTAGGAGTATTATTGGGTTTAGAAGATTGGCGAACAGATTCCTTTTTTTGTGCCTTACATTTAGATTATTTACAAAAAACATATTGGCAAACCAAGTATTCCCTTTCGTTTCCACGAATTCGTCCGGCAGAAGGAATTGTAGTTCCAGAAAAAACCATTACTGATAGAGAATTGGTTCAATTAATCTGTGCTTACCGTCTTTTTAATGAAGATGTTGAAATTTCTGTTTCAACACGTGAATCAGAAATATTTCGTAATAATATTATCAAACTTGGGGTTACTAGCATGAGTGCCGAATCAAAAACAAACCCAGGAGGATACAGTGTTGAACCGGAATCATTAGAACAATTTGAAATTTCAGATGAACGAAGTGCAGAACAAATTGCAACGCTTATTTCAGATAATAATTATGAACCTGTTTGGAAAGATTGGGATAAATCATTTCAATAAACTTAACTCTCAGCCTTATTTTTTAGATATTCATAATAATCAAATTGAGCTCTAATTCTTTTCTGAGCAGTAGATTTTTTGTAGGGATTACTTTGTGTTTTGTTTAGTTTCCGAGCTTTTATAGAGTCTTTTAGCTGAAGTGAAAGTAGTTTTTTAATCTCCATAGCCAATCGTTTGTCATAAATAGGAAAACCAACTTCTACTCGGTAAGTAAGGTTACGTTTCATCCAATCAGCTGAGGCTAAAAATAGTTTTTCGTTGCCGCCATTATAAAACCAATAAATTCTTCCATGCTCTAAATAACGGTCGATAATACTAATTACTGTTATGTTTTTACTCATATCCTTAACCCCCGGAATTAAACAACAAATACCTCGAACAATAATATTAATTTTTACTCCCGCATTGCTAGCTTCATATAATTTATCTATCATTTGTCGGTCTTCCAAGCTGTTCATTTTCAGAATCATTTGAGCTTTAAGACCTTTTTTTGCATTACTGATTTCATTGTCAATCATCTTATTAAATTGCTCTCGCATATTAAAAGGAGCAACTAACAAATGTTTAAATCTTATTGTTTCTTTTTGTCTGTTTATCAAAAAGTGAAAGACCTTGCTTAATTCGTTGGTGAGCTGCGGATTTTTGGTAAGCAGGGCATGGTCACAATAAATTCTAGAAGTATCTTCATTAAAATTTCCCGTTCCGAAATAAGCATATTTTGCCTTTTTGTTTCCCTCTTTTCGGGTAATTAAAAATATTTTTGAATGTACTTTTAGTTCTTCAAAACTATAATGAACATCTACTCCGGCTTCCTTCATTTTGTCTGCCCAATGTAAATTTAATTCTTCATCAAACCGAGCTTTTACTTCACTAAAAACCATTACTTTTTTACCCTTTTCGGCAGCTTTTATTAGTGCTTGACAAACCTTAGAGTGTTTGGCTACTCGATAAAGTGTAATGCTAATCTCTTCTACATTTTCGTCCTCAGCTGCTTCTTCCAGAAAATCGGTGATGTAACAATAATTCTGATATGGAAAATGAAGAATAAAATCCTTCTTAGAAATCGCATTAAAATAAGATTCACTTTTCTCTAATTCAGGGTGTTGTAACACATCAAAAACAGGATAAAATAAATCAGGCTTGTTAGGCATGGGAAAAGCAAAAAAATCATTAAAATTATGGTACCTTCCTCCGGGAATAGAATCTCCTTTTTGTAACCCAATATTTTTTCTGAGTATTTTTTGAAGCTCCTTTGGCATACGTTCGTCATATAAAAACCTAGACGGTGCTCCCACTTTTCTTTTATATAAACTTGCTGATATTTTTTCTTGAATAGTTTCGGCTATTTCTTCTTCTAAATAAAGCTCAGCATCACGAGTTAAATTAATTTCATAACACTTTACCCAATTATAATCCGGAAAATGCTGAGGTAAAAACAAACGCATTACATCAGAAAGCTGAATAATAATTTCTTTATTTTCATTATTAGGCAATTTAATAAAACGCTGTGTCTTTTTAATAGGCACATTAACAATAAAATAATTATGTTCTATAG
>CAMPHX010000017.1 GCA_946886085.1 uncultured Flavobacteriales bacterium
GGACATATTGGCGAAAAATTTTCTTTTCAAACTGCGTTGTACGAAAATCAAGCTGTTTTCCCCGATTATATGGCAGCTTATGTGCGTTCAACCAATGTTGTTCCCGGACAAGGAAGGGTGAAACGTTTTAAAGATAATGGTTTTGATTACAACGCTGCAACTTCTTATATTTCTTACTCTCCTAGTAACCATTTTAACTTTCAGTTGGGCAACGACAAACAATTTGTAGGTGATGGTTATCGCTCCATTCTGCTTTCCGATTATGCTTATCATTATCCGTATTACAAAGCTACAGCTTGGTTTGGTAAAAAAAATCAATTTCAATATACCAAAGTAAACACCGGATTATCGAGCCTAGACAGAAGAGAGCAAGGTTCAACTCCTGAGGAATTGTTTATGCGTAAAAGCATGTCAGTACATTATTTAAGTTGGATAGCTACCAAATGGCTTCATTTAGGATTTTTTGAATCAACAATATGGCAAACAGAAGACAGCAGTGGCACAAAACCTTACAATTTTATGCAGTTAAACCCTGTATTGTTTGCGAATACGTTGGTTACAGGTTTTGATGGTAAAAACAATTCTCAATTGGGACTTAACGCAAAAATTAAATTGCCAATAAAAACCATTCTTTATGGTCAGCTGTTGTATGACGGTAATAAAAATCATACTAAAACAGGTTATCAGGCAGGGGTAAAGTTTTTTGGCATTACGGGATTAACCTTACAAGCCGAATATAACCATGTAGAACCTTATACTTACAGCAATGCTATTCCGCTACAAAATTATTCGCATTTTAATGAACCATTGGCTCATCCTTACGGAGCTAATTTTGATGAAATGGTTGGGATAATGAATTATAAATACAAACGATTATTTGTGCAAACAAAAATAAATTATGCTAAACTAAACTCTGAAGGAAATAACATATTTGTAAGCAACGAAAATACTATTTCAATCGTTCCGGAAACAGCAGATTTAATAAACATTCAGGCACATGCCGGTTTTTTAATTAACCCAAAAAATAATATGGCGTTAATGTTAGGCATCTCCCAAAGAACACTAACAACTGATTTTGGAGAACATAAAACAAATTATATTTACTTTGCATTAAGAACTTCATTAAGAAATTTATACAGCGATATTTAACTATGGAAATAATTTTACCAATAGTAACTTCATTTTTGATTGTGCTGCTTTCAACACCTTCGTTTATTACTATTGCTAAAATGAAGCACCTGTTTGACGACCCAACAGAAAGCAGAAAAATTCACAGCCAAAAAACTCCATCTATGGGGGGAATGATGATTTTTGCCGGAATACTATTTTCATTTTTACTTTGGTTACCCATTAACGAAATGGGTGTAATTAAATACCTCGTTCCTTCCATGCTTATTATGTTTTTTGTGGGAATGAAAGACGATATTATTGGTACTGCACCCGCAAAAAAATTAGCGGCACACTTGTTCTGTGCTTTTATTATGGTGTTTATGGCAAATGTTAAACTTACCAGTTTGCACGGCTTATTTGGCATCCGAGAAATCCCTGAATATGTAGGAATTATGCTCTCCATATTTACCTATATTGTAATTATCAATGCCTTTAATTTAATTGATGGTGTAGATGGTTTAGCTGCTGGTGTAGGCTTAATTGCTGCTTCTTTTTTTGGTGCTTGGTTTTATTATGCCAACGATTGGACGTATGCTATTTTATCTTTTGCCATAGCTGGAAGTTTATTGGGTTTTTTAAGGTTTAACTTTAATCCCGCAAAAGTGTTTATGGGCGATTCGGGTTCACTGACCATAGGTTTTTTAATGGCTGTTTTAGCTATAGAGTTAATAGAATACAAAGCTACAGACTTACCCAATGTTATCGATAAAATTTCTAAACCCATTTTAGCCATGTCTATTTTGGTATATCCTTTAGTTGATACCATAAGAGTTTTTACCATCAGAATTTTAAGTGGAGTTTCTCCTTTTCGTGCCGACAGAAACCATATCCATCACAGATTATTAGATTTAGGTTTATCACACAGGCAAACAGTAATTGTTATTTATCTGTTTAATTTATTAATTGTTGGAGGTGCTGTTTTTGCTCAACAATTCAATCCAAGCTACGCTTTTATTACACTTACAGCCTTTGTAATTTTATCTACTCAAATTCCTTTCTTATTTAAACTGAAAAAGAAAAAATGAGAATACTCCTCTACATATTCTTATTTTTAAGTGCTTTTCAATCTGTAATAGCACAAAATTTTAATGTTACTAATGAACGAACTTTTGAATACCTTTATCAAAATCATTTAGATACAGCTGTTGATTTTCATACGGCAATAAAACCTTACAACAAAAAAGAAATTGACAGAATTATTCCTTACGATACTACCATTTCTCAATTGCAATTAAGCACTTCAAAAGGGTTGGTCAATCAACTTTTCAACCGACATTTAATCGAAAAAAAAGGTGGTTTTTATCTTGCTGTAAACCCTATTATAAATACCGTAAGTACCTTAGAAAAAGCTGACATTTACAGTGAAAATTTATTGGAAACTAGTGCCGGAGTTCAGCTACAAGCTGCTTTAGGCGAAAAATGGAGTGCCGAATTTGCTTTTCTTTATGATTATTCCACTTATCCTAGCCATATTGATGCAATGATTCAAACCAAGCATATTAGTCCGGGGTATGGTTATACAAAAAATGATGCTGCCATTTTTTCTCAAGGAAATTTAACCTTTACACCCAACGATGTTTTTACCATACAAGCAGGTTACGGCAAGCATTTTATTGGTGACGGTTATCGTTCTCTTTTATTGTCTGATGCTGCTAATAGTTATCCTTATTTAAAAGCTACTGCCAACATTTGGAAAATTAAATACATGGCATTGTATTCCAATCATCAAGATATTCGTTTTACTGACGGAATTTACAGCAATTACATGCAAAAATTCGCAACTACACACTACTTAAGTATGAATGTTACCAAATGGTTGAACTTAGGCTTTTTTGAGAGCATTGTTTTTCAATCTCAAGAAAAAGAGTTTTACAGAGGCTATGATTTGTCTTACTTAAATCCTATTATCTTTTTACGTTCTACTGAATATGCCCTGGGTTCATCTGATAATGCACTAATGGGTGGAAGCATAAAAATGCGTATCTTAAAAAAATACATCTTTTACGGACAATTATTATTTGATGAATTTTTGTTGGAAGAATTAAAAGCAGGAAACGGTTGGTGGGCAAATAAATATGGGGTTCAAGCCGGATTGAAATTTATAGAACCACTCAACATTAAAAGATTGCGTTTGCAATTAGAATACAACGAAGTAAGACCTTTTACTTACAGTTATTTTTATAGAAGTACTAATATAAGCACGCTTCAAAACTATGCACATTTTAATGCTCCGTTAGCTCATCCACTTGGAGCAAATTTTAAAGAAATAACTGCCTCAGCTTTTTATGCCAAAAAACGTTGGATTTTTGAACTGCACAGCACATTGGCAAAAGTAGGTTTAGATACCAACGGCTATTCTTTAGGTCAGGATGTTTATCAACCTTATAACAACCGTGAAGACGATTACGGATACTACACCCTCAACGGATTAAAAACCAACATTATAAATAATACCGTAAAAATCTCTTACGTGTTAAATCCAAAATCGAACATGATTTTACAAGCCGGAGTAACCAACAGAACGTTCACAAATAATTATGCGGATCTTTCTTCCAACATGTTTTTTATTGGTTTAAAAACTGCCATTACCAATAGGTATAGTGATTTTTAAATTCCTGAAGATATAAGTTTTAGTTTTAATTCCTACTTTCTTTCCTAATTTTTATGCAATTTTATAATTCATTGCATCTATCTCGTAAAACCTAAAACTTATGCAAAAATTAACTTCCAAATTCAGCTACATTTTATTAGTAGCATTTATAAGCACTTTTTTAATTCAATGTTCTTCTCCTACTAGCGTTTCTGATGACGAGAATACCCGTCAACCTGTGTTGGTTTATGCCAAAGGTGATGTATATAAAGCCGAATGGAAAAAAGTAGATTCGTTAGAACAAAACGGCTTAACCAAATCTGCGCTTACCGAAGTAGAAAACATTGCCAAAAAAGCTGCTGCTGAAAATAATCATGAACAAATTGTAAAAACACTTATCGTAAAAGCTAAACTGCAAAGTTATGTAGAAGAAAATGCTTTTGTAAATACTCTCAACGAATTAGATAGCGTTGCTAAAGCTGCTGAATACCCTTTAAACCCAATGCTTCATTCTATTATTGGCGAATTGTATTGGATGTATTATCAAAATAACCGCTGGAAGTTTTATAACCGCTCGGCTACCACCAACTTCGAAAACAACGATATTGCCACGTGGGATTTAAAAAAAATTACCACTGAAACCATTAAACACTACCAACTTTCCATTAAAAATATCGATAGCCTAAAAAGAACGCCCATAGAAACTTTTGATGAAATTATTATCCATAAAAATGGTAGAAAATACCGTCCTACCTTGTATGATTTTTTAGCCCACCGAGCCATCGATTTCTTTATGAATGAAGAACCCAGCATTACTAAACCGGTATATGAATTTGCGTTGGACGATTCTTCTTACATTATGCCTTTTCCTACTTTTTCTAAATTAAAAATCTCATCAAAGGATTCGCTTTCATTAAAATATTATGCATTGCAAACCTTGCAAAATCTAACCAATATTAATATTAATGATACCAACCCGAGTGCACTAATTGATGTAGAATTGAAGCGATTAAAATTTGTAAAAAGTCATGCAGCTTTCGATAATGCCGACACACTTTATTATGAAGCTTTATCAAAATTATACTTACGTTTTCCTGAAGATACTTCTACAGCTGAAGTAGTTTATGAAATGGTAAAAGTGTATCAAGCTCGTGGAAATGTTTTTAATCCCAACGAACCCGAAAAATACAAATGGGATTTACAAACTGCCATGAACATGTGCAAAAATGCCATTAAAAAATACCCCAACACTTACGGAACAGATTTATGTAAACAATTGGAAAATGAATTGAACAAAAAATCCCTAAACGTAAAAACTGAAACTGCCAATATTCCTAACGAGCCGCTAAAAGCATTGATTTCCTACAAAAATTTAGATACCGTTTTTCATAAATTGGTAAAAGTAGATTATGACGATTTAAAAAAATGGAACGAAAATAATGATAGTGAAAAAAGACTAGAAAAACTACTTGCTTCCAAACTGATTAAAGAATGGAGAACGACATTGGTAAATGATGGCGATTTAAGAGAACATTCAGGAGAAATAAAAATAGACGCCTTAGAAAAAGGTTTTTATGTATTGTTGACTTCTACCACAAACGCTTTTCATTTCAATAAGGAAGCGGTTGCTATTTCGCCATTTTGGGTGAGTAATATCAGTTATCTTACCAGAAGAAATACCAACGAATCCATAGAATTTTTTGTTATGAATAGAAACACTGGAAAGCCCTTACAAGGTGTTTCGGCAAAATTGTACTACCAAAAATACAATTACACGTTTCGTAATTATGAATGGAAAACTTTAACCACCAAAACTACCGATGCCAACGGATTTTTTAGTGTAGGAAGCAGTAAAGAGTACCGTAATTTTTATGTCGATTTTTCTAAAGGTGATGACCGATTAAATACTGAAGACAGCTATTATCAATATCATTATTATGAGGATAATAAAACCCAAACTAGCACTATATTTTTTACTGATAGAGCCATTTATCGTCCGGGGCAGACGGTTTATTTTAAAGGAATTGTATTAGAAACTGATGCCAACAAAAACAATAAAATCAAAACTAATTTTAGATCAACGGTTACTTTTTATGATGTGAATAATCAAAAAGTGGCTGATTTAAAATTAACTACCAACGAATACGGTACATTTAGCGGCTCTTTTGTTGCTCCCAACAACGGGCTAAACGGACAAATGTATATTTCCGACAGCTACGGTTCAAAATACATTTCAGTAGAAGAATACAAACGTCCAAAGTTTGAGGTAAAGTTTGAACCGATAAAAGGTACTTACAAATTAGAAGAAAATGTGAATGTTGTGGGAAACGCTAAAACCTATTCAGGAGCTGCATTAGATGAAGCTACTGTATCTTATCGTGTGGTAAGAAATGCTTCTTTCCCTTATTGGTGCTACTACCGTTGGGGTTATTGGCCGCAATCTGCCGAAATGGAAATTACCAATGGAACCACCACTTCCGATGATAATGGTGAGTTCAAGATTGATTTTATTGCCAAAGCAGATAAGTCGGTAAACAAAAAATATTCTCCCACTTACTCCTACACGGTTTATGCTGATGTTACGGATATTAATGGCGAAACGCATAGTTCTACTACTTATGTGAGAGTGGGGTATAAAGCTTTAAACATCAACATTGGTATTAGTGATAAAATCAATAAAAATGATATGGATACCATTAGTTTTACTACTACCAACCTCAACGGAGAATTTGAAGCTGCGGCAGGAAACGTAAAAATTTGGTCGTTGAAAATGCCTTCAAAAATTTATAAAAAACGCTATTGGAGCAAAGGAGATGTTCACTTAATGAGCAAAAATGAGTTTGAAAAACATTTCCCTATGGATGAATTTGAGGAGGAAAACAATGTGTATAAATGGGAAAAGAGCATCAAAGTGTACGACCATGATTTTAACACCGCCAACAAAAAATCGCTTCGTTTGTTTAAACTGCCAGAATGGAGTTCGGGATGGTATGTAATAGAAGCCATCACCAAAGATAAATTTGGTCAGGAAGTGAAAGAAATTAAGTATTTCAATGTTTTTGGCGAACAAGAAAAACATCCTTCTACCAATGATATTACTTGGTTTACTCCGCTGAAAATTAATGGTGAACCTGGCGAAAAAGCAGAATTTCTAATAGCTACAGCTGCCAAAAATGTAGAAATCTTATACGAAATAGAGCACAAAGGTAAAATTGTGGAACAAAAACGTATTCCAATGAGTATTGCTCAGCAAAAAATAAGCATTCCAATTTTAGAAAAATACAGAGGAAATTTCCATGTGCATTTTATGATGATAAAACATAACCGACACTTTAATTTTACAAGTACAGTTACTGTTCCACACACCAACAAGCAATTGGATATTGAATTTGAAACATTCAGAAACAAATTACTGCCCGGACAAAAAGAAGAATGGAAACTAAAAATTAAAGGCAAAAAAGGAGAAAAAGTAGCTGCTGAAATGGTAGCAGCTTTATACGATGCTTCGTTGGATGCTTTTCGTCCCAATTACTGGGGATTAAATGTGCATCATTATGATTATAGTCAGCGATATTGGCAAAACAACAATGGGTTTAGCGATAAAAATGCTCAACTGTTAGCCAAAGATTGGAATCCGTATTTGTATAACCAAAAAGCCATTTATTACGACCAACTCAATTGGTTTGGATTTAACTATTATCGATATAATTATGGATATTATAAGAACAGTTTGTATTCCGTTTCTGCTACAGGAGATGTAATGGAAGAAGAAGTAATGTTAGATGCTGTTACCATCAGTGAAAATTCACCAAAAGGAAAAGTAATGTCCAAAAAAGAAAGGTCTCAATCACCAAATAGATCAGAAAAAGATGATGAAGATAAAAATATGGATGAAACAACTGTTTCACAAACATTGGCAGGTGGAAAAAAACTTGCTGAGCAAAAACAAGATAATTCCGGAGGTTTAGACGAAGTAAAAGCCAGAAGCAACTTTAATGAAACAGCATTTTTCTATCCACATTTGGAAACCAATGAAAAAGGCGAAATCATCATCAAATTTACTATTCCGGAAGCTTTAACCAAATGGAAATTTATGGGTTTGGCTCATACTAAAGATTTGAAAACGGGTATGATTTACGAAGAAACGGTTACTCAAAAAGACCTGATGGTTTATCCAAATGCACCACGTTTTTTCAGAGAAAATGATAAAATGACTTTTAGCACAAAAATTACCAATCTTTCTGAAAAAGACCTTGAGGGAGAAGCAAAAATCTTCTTTTATGATGCACTTACTATGAAACCAATTTCAGATAAAATCCTTTCGGGAAAAGACACCCAAAACTTCTCCACTAAAAAAGGAAAAAGCACATCTATAAATTGGCAAATTGCTATCCCGGAAGGTTTTGGAGCCATCACTTACAAAGTAATTGCCAAATCGGGCAACTTTACTGATGGCGAAGAAATGGCTATTCCGGTGTTGACTAACAGAATGTTGGTTACCGAATCGTTGCCACTGCCTGTTAGAGGAAAAGGAACGACCAATTTTAAATTCAATAAGTTATTGGCTTCCGGGTCTTCTTCTACAATGAAAAATCATCGTTTAACTTTAGAATTTACTTCTAATCCAGCTTGGTACGCTATACAAGCATTGCCTTACTTAATGGAATATCCTTATGAATGTGCCGAGCAAACGTTTAGCCGTTTTTATGCTAATTCTATTGCGACACATATTGCGAATTCCAATCCTAAAATTAAAAATGTATTTGAAAGCTGGAAAAACAGTTCGCCTGAAGCATTTTTATCTAATTTGGAGAAAAATCAGGAGTTAAAAGCATTGTTGTTAGAAGAAACTCCATGGGTATTGAATGCTCAAAATGAAGGTGAACGTAAAAAACGTGTAGGCTTGTTATTCGATTTAAACAGAATGAGCAACGAGTTAGGTAGAGCAGAAATGAAATTGCAACAATTGCAAGTTTCTAATGGTGGTTGGACTTGGTTTAAAGGCATGCCCGAAAGCAGATACATCACACAACACATTGTAACAGGAATGGGACATTTAGATCATTTAGGGGTAAAAAATATTCGTAAAGATTATAAAACTTGGAACATGATTCAAAAAGCGGTGTTGTATTTGGACAACCGTGTTAGAGAAGATTATGAATGGCTGAAAAAACACAATGTGGACATGACAAAAGACCATTTGAATTATGAAATTATTCAGTATTTATATGCCAGAAGTTATTTCTTAGCTGATGTAGAAATCAGTTCTCGCAATAAAGAAGCATATAATTATTACCTGAAACAAGCCAATGATTTTTGGTTAACTAAAAGTCGCTACATGCAAGGGATGATAGCATTGGCTTTACATAGAAATGGTCAGCCAAAAACAGGTATCCACACTGAGCAAAAAATTATTGCTTCACTTAAAGAAAATGCCATTTTGCATGATGAGTTGGGCATGTATTGGAAAGATAATATTAGTGGTTATTATTGGTATCAAGCTCCAATTGAAACACAAGCCTTATTGATTGAAGCTTTTGATGAGGTAACTAACGATGCAGAAAGTGTTGAAGCCATGAAAATTTGGTTGTTAAAACAAAAACAAACGCAAGATTGGCAAACTACCAAAGCTACTACCGAAGCTTGTTACGCTTTATTACTCAGAGGAACAGATTTGCTGGCAAGTGATGAATTGGTGGAAATAAAAGTAGGAAACACGATTATAGATCCTAAAAAAATGGATGATGTGAAAGTAGAAGCCGGAACAGGTTATTTTAAAACTTCGTGGAGCAAAACGGAAATTAAACCCGAAATGGGCAACATTACCGTTACCAAAAAAGATGAAGGTGTAGCTTGGGGAGCCATGTATTGGCAATATTTTGAACAATTAGACAAAATTACCACACACGAAACACCATTAAAACTAAGTAAAAAACTGTTTGTACAACGCAATACCGATGCAGGTCCTGTAATAGAACTGATTAAAGAAGGTACTACATTAAAACCCGGTGATAAAATTAAAGTACGTATAGAATTGCGTGTTGATAGAAATATGGAATATGTTCACATGAAAGACATGAGAGCAGCAGGTTTTGAACCAATTAATGTGTTCTCTGGCTACCGTTATCAAGATGGGTTGAGTTATTATGAAAGCACCAAAGATGCGGCTACCAACTTCTTTTTTGATTACTTACCCAAAGGTACTTATGTGTTTGAATATCCTTTGAGAGTAAATATGAGTGGTGATTTTTCTAATGGAATTACAAGTATTCAGTGCATGTATGCTCCTGAGTTTACTTCTCATTCAGAAGGAATTAGGGTGTTGGTGAAGTGATAAGCCCCCTAATCCCCCGAAGGGGGACTTTACCAACGCACAAAACCTATCTTTTCGTCATTCCTGTGCAGCGAGGAATCTCTTTTATTTAACACCTAACCACTCGATCGGTTTTACCGAGTGAGTAATATTCGTTTTTGTTTTCAACAAACTCGTTAGCAACTAATTTATTTGCAATAAATGTTTAAATAATTACATTTGGTTTAAAATTAAATTGCCACGACAATGCAAACAGAATTTATCCTTTACGTTGCTAACCAAGAAAAAAGCAAATATTTTTATGAGGAATTATTAAACCTAAAACCATCATTGCATGTGCCGGGCATGACGGAGTTTCAACTTTCAGAAAGTACTAAATTGGGATTGATGCCTGAAAACGGCATTGCTAAAATTTTGGGAGATAATACTCCTCATCCTAATATGGGAAATGGAATACCACGTTGTGAGTTGTATTTAAAAGTAAAAAATGCTGAAAATTACATCCAAAGAGGAATACAGCTAAGTGCAAAAATGATTAGTCCATTACAGCCAAGGGATTGGGGCGATAAAGTCGGTTACATTGCCGATGCAGACGGACATGTAATTGCTTTTGCAGAGGAATAAATCAAATCTCTTTCTGATAAGAAATTACATCTAATGCCCTACCAAATTTAATTCCTATATTTTTAAGATGTCCGCATTTAAAATAGCCGCAACGTTCAAATAATTTTAAACTTCCTACATTTTCTGAGGTGATTACCCCTACTAGGTTTTTTAGTCCTAAATTTTTAGCCTTTTTTTCCATAAAAGATAATACCTCAACACCAATTTGTTTACCTGTAAATGCCGGTTTAATGTACAAAGTTACTTCGGCAGAAATATCGTAAGCTTCTTTTTTACGAAACTGCCCTAAATAACAAAACCCAGCAATTTTATCATCAAATAAAATAACAAAAGATTGATAAATTGGATGTCCTAAACAAAGTGTTTGTTCCATCTCCTGATCAGTAACAGCTTGTAAATGAAAAGTTGCTGTAGAATTTTCTACATAATAATTATAGATAGCCGTTACTTCTGCTAAATCCGATTTTTTAATAGGTTTGAAACTTACATTCATATGTTGATATTTATTTTATTAAATCGGTCATAAGCAATATATCATGTTATCTTCATCACTGGTTGTGTGCTTTTGTACGTGGCTATTTCATACTGCCAAAAGTAAAATAACTTTCTGAAAGTTTTAACTGAATTATTCAATTTTATAACACCTATCTATGTAATAA
>CAMPHX010000018.1 GCA_946886085.1 uncultured Flavobacteriales bacterium
CAATTGGAATATGGTTTATACAACCAAAGATTAATAAAATGATAGAAAAATAAATTACCCCTCAACTATCCTTAGTCTGAAGCGAGGCAAGAGCGATAGTGACTAAGGATTTTACTAATAAAAATGAAACAATTACTTCAAATTATACTTGTCTTTCTGACATTAAATTCTTGTACAAATGATGAGACCAACAAAAAGAAGTCAGATAAAGAATTTGAAATTGTTTCTGACACCATCATTTCGGAGTTAATAAATCAACACAAATTGACTGAACTTCCTGAACCATTTAACGTCTCACAACTTGAATCCACAAAAGGACTATATTTTACATCTAGTGTACTTTCCAAAAAAGAACAAAAAGAATATTGCGACAATTCAGAAAATGGATTGTACGGACGTTATAACTTAATTAGTCAAAACACAACTCTTGAACATCCATTAGTCGGGACAATAGATATTTACAAACCAGGAAAAATGTCGGGATGGAGAGCTTCAGACACCAATCAAATAGTTTGGAAAATCCATTTAAAATCAGACATAATTTCAGTTTGGGACTCAATCCACGTTGGTTTATCTCGAGATAAAGTCGTTCAATTCGCAAAGACAAATAACGGGTTATATATAAAAAAAGGAGACTTTTATTACTCTTGTGACTTTAATAATTTTTCAGTTCTTTACAACTTTAAGAACGACACCTTAACAGAATTAACAGTGACAAGAAATTGTGACAAAGAAATGAAAGAAAACTAATACCAATCCCCTCCCACTAACACTGCTCATTAAACACAGACCTCTTCGAGGTCTAATATTTATAAAAAACAAATAAAACCATACGACCCCGATGGGGTCGAACACTATAAACGACTTTATTATAAACCTATCATCCCTTCGGGATAAAAAGCTCATCAGCCTATAAATAACTGGAATCATGGCTGTTGAAAGTTAAATAGTAGTACGTATAACTCAAAACAACCTCCTGATTTATTCGTATCTTTGAGTTTTCAATTGAATTATGGCAAAAACCAAAAAAATAGAAGTTGAAGGCAAAGAAATTACAATTATTCTTGAAAACGAACAAGAATATATTTCGATAACTGATATGCTAAAAGCCAAAGATGGAGATTTTTTTATTTCCGATTGGCTACGCAACAGAAATACCGTTGAATATCTTGGGATTTGGGAAAAAGTATATAACCCAAATTTTAATTATGGCGAATTCGCCATAATTAAAAGTCAAGCAGGTTTAAATAGTTACAAATTAAGTGTGAAAGAATGGGTTGAAAAGACCAATGCAATTGGACTAAAAGCAACAGCAGGAAGATACGGAGGAACGTATGCTCACCCTGATATTGCTTTTGAATTTGGAATGTGGATTAGCCCACAATTCAAAATTTACCTGATAAAGGAATTTCAACGTTTAAAAAATGACGAAAACAACCGCTTAAAATTAGAATGGGATTTACAACGAACTTTAGCCAAGGTTAACTATCAAATCCATACAGATGCTATAAAAGAAAACCTTATACCAGATAAAATTACAAAGCTTCAAGTTGGTTTTGTATATGCTAATGAAGCAGATTTGTTAAATGTTGCATTATTTGGAGTTACTGCCAAAGAATGGAGAAGTAATAATTCAGACCAAAAAGGAAACATTAGAGATTATGCCACTTTGGAGCAGTTGGTAGTTTTAAGTAATTTGGAAAGTATAAACGCCTTACTTATCGAACAAGGTTTGCTTCAAAAAGATAGACTCATTCAACTAAACAAAGTTGCAATAACCCAAATGAAATCTTTAGTTGAAAGTAAAGCAATTAAAAAACTAAAATAAATACCGCTAACATTAAATATAGGTAATGCCTGACTGGCAGGACAGCTACCCCATCCTTTCCTCAATCAATTGTATTATTTCAGCTTGTTGTTCAGGTTGGAACCAATGGTAATCGTTATCGTTTCTTTTAAACCAAGCTATTTGTCTTTTTGCATACCTGCGGGTATTGGTTTTTATTTTCTCTATGGCTTCTGCTAAAGTAGTTTCTTCTTCAAAATAAGCAAACAATTCTCTGTAACCAACTGTTTTTAGTGCTACTTTATCTTTATAGGGATGTACTTTTTTGGCTTCTTCCAACAAGCCTTCTTGCATCATGATGTCCACCCGCTGGTTAATTCGCTCATTTAATTCTTCTTTTGGTCGGTTTAAGGCTATTTTAATGGTGTTAAATGCTCTTGGGTTCTTCTTGCCTTTACGTAGTGAGGAATATTTCTGCTTGCTCAGCATACAGACTTCTATTGCCCTAAACAATCGTTTGGTGTTGGCTAAATCTATCTCGTTATAAAAATCTTCGTCAAGCTGTTTTAGTTTTTCTTGCAACAAAGCT
The DNA here is from genome assembly GCA_946886085.1 of uncultured Flavobacteriales bacterium. The sequence goes on from CAMPHX010000018.1 coordinate 2,376, forward strand.
ATTCCGTACTTGTCTTTAAGGGCTTCCAGTTCTTTTCTAAGTTGTTTGTCTCCTTCGGGTAAATCATCATCAAAACCATCACAAACCGCATCAATATATAATCCGGAGCCACCAGTAAGAATAACTACCTCATTATTTTTAAATAATTTATTGAGCAACTGAAGCACTTGATGTTCGTAATCGTTTACATTTATTTCATCGTGAATAGAATGAGAATCAACAAAATAGTGCTTCACTCCTTTCATTTCTTCGGGAGTGGGCTTGGCCGTGCCAATAGCTATTTCTTTATAAAATTGTCGTGAATCGGCAGAAATTACCGCTGTACGGAAATGTTGTGCAAGTTCTACTGCTAAAGCTGTTTTACCAACTGCCGTAGGTCCTGCAATAACCACTAACGTTTTAGGTGTCATCTTTTATTGGTAGTCGTCAAAATCATCAAAACCTTCAAAAATATCATCATTAAAAGGTTCATCGCTATCTTTTAACTTGTCTTCATCCAATCCTTCAGATTTCAGAATTTCGTTCAGAATTTCTTCATCAGAAAGCACACTATTTCTAGTGCTCTGGCTTGGAGCTACGCCTTCGCTATAAACTAACTGAGGGAACTCGCCTTCTTTTTCTTTCACCGAAATTTCTATCAATTCAATAAAGAAATTCCACATGTTTAAAAAATCGTAGGTATATAATAAATGTCCGCCAACACAATTAATGATAGATTTTATTGGGGTTTCACTCATTTGCAATACTTTTTCTTCATCAGACATACTCATGTCAAACAAAGAAATTTCCTGACCTTTATTCCAGTCGTAATCGCTTAAATAAAAGGAAGCCATTTGCTCGTTATCAAAATCAAATGCTTTTAAAATAGATTGGTGAAAAGCTTCAAAGTTTTGGTCACTCTTTATTTCAATGTCTCTAAAAACTTGTTTCTCTCCTTCAATCAGAACTCTAAACTTATAAATGCTCATTGCTGTAATAGTTTTTTGGGGTTGAATACTGAAAGAAATCAAATTTGTAAATTATTTAACTCTTTCTTTTTGCCTCTAACTTCGTTAAATTTTTAAACCGTAGCTATGGCTATGCTTGAAAAATTTGCCTTGTTACAGTCAAAAATAAATTCGTCAAATTTTTCACAAACCTAAATTCATTCAGTATATGTTTTTTTTTAAATTTAATTCTTTTCCTTTTTGAAGCATTAGCTGATAAGCTGCTTCGTAGTTATTTTCTATATCGCCTTCTAAAATAGCTTCTTTTATGGCTTCTTTAATAATGCCTATTTCTCTGCAAGGCTTCAAATTAAAGGTTTCCATAATCAATTCACCTGTTATGGGTGGTTGCCAATTTCTTAGCTGATCTTTTTCTTCAACTTCTTTTAGTTTTTCTTTAACTAATTCAAAGTTAGCCAAATATTTTAAGACTTTTTGCTTATTCTTAGAAGTAATATCTGCATTGCACAAGGTCATTAAATCATCAATATCTTCTCCCGCCTCAAACAACAACCTTCTAACAGCACTATCACTAACGGTTTCTTTTACCAATGCTATTGGTCTGAGGTGGAGCCTCACCAACTTCTGAACATACTTCATTTTCGCATCTAACGGAAGTTTTAATGCTTTAAAAATTTTAGGAACCATCTTAGCTCCTTTGTCTTCATGTCCGTGGAAGGTCCACCCTACCTCTTTATCAAATCTTTTGGTAGCTGGTTTGGCAATATCGTGCAAAATAGCAGCCCATCTCAGCCATAAGTTATCTGTATTGGGAGCAATATTATCCAACACCTGAATGGTGTGGTAAAAATTATCTTTATGGGCTTTTCCGTTAATCACCTCCACTCCTTTCAGGTTGTCCATTTCCGGAAAAATGATTGCCAACAAACCAGTGTCAAACAATAATTCAAAACCTACGGAAGGTTTTTTAGTGAGAATAATTTTATTCAACTCATCAATAATTCTTTCTTGAGAAACAATTTTAATACGTTCTTTATTCTTAGCGATGGATTGTAAAGAGCTTTCTTCTATAATAAAATGCAGTTGAGCAGCAAAACGTATGGCTCGCATCATACGCAAAGGGTCGTCCGAATAAGTAATGTCAGGGTCTAAAGGCGTTACAATACGTTTATTTTTTAAATCATCAATGCCATTAAACGGATCAATCAACTCTCCGTAATTGGCTTCATTTAAGCTGATGGCTAAAGCATTAATGGTAAAATCTCTTCTGTTTTGGTCGTCTTGCAGGGTACCATCTTCTACTATAGGTTTTCTAGAATTTCTCTGATAAGATTCTTTTCTTGCTCCAACAAATTCTACTTCATAGTCTTTGTACTGCAACATGGCAGTTCCAAAGTTTTTAAAAACAGTTACCTTGGTAGCGTTTCCTATTAATTCAGCTACTTTTTCAGCTAAGGCTATTCCGGAACCTTTACAAACAATGTCGATGTCTTTACAAGGTCGGTCTAACAAAAAATCTCTAACAAAACCGCCTATTACATAGCTTTCTACCCCTATTTCTGCTGAGGCTTTTTTTATCACTTCAAAAACCTGATGGTCTAGTAATTTTTTTATTGATTCGATACTTCTACTTGCTGTCATTACTAAAAATTAAATACTAAACTAGCTCCATGCATAAGGTTATTATTGGCTGTTAATTGTGTAGTCGGAACTATTCTTAATGAAAGGTTATCGTTTTTAGGGAAAGAATACAAGTGGGCATCAACACTGGCATCTACAATGTTAAGAGCATAAAAAATACCCGCCACAATAATGGATAAATCTCTATTTCGTTGGTAAAAATTGTAATTAGATTCTAAACTTTGAACTGACAAACGACCATCAAACTCATCAACAGTATTGGGGTCATTATCCAGTCGCTCGCTCAATGCCGTTTTAAACCTGTCGTAGGTTTTATTGTTTTCTACTGCAAAATAAATGGAAGTTCCTATTGCGCCATAAATTATAGGGATTTTCCAATATTTTTTATTGTAGGCTTGTCCTAACCCCGGAACAATGGTACTCATAATAGCAGCTTTTGCCGGAGAATGAGGTTTGGCTATATCTATCAATAAAGTATCAGGAACTTTATTATTGTTGGAGTTTACCGTTAAAGAATCTTGAGCGTTTACAGAAGTACTTATACCAAGTAACACAACAAATACCCAACAAAGTGAACGATAGTTAAAAAAGAAAAAATATGGCTGGGTTAATAACATCCAAATAAGTTAAAAGTTAGTGTTATTCACTATTAAAAACCTAATAATTCAGCAATTCTCTCTAAATCATCTTCGGTGGCAAAAGGAATGATTAATTTTCCTTTACCTTCTTTATTTTTTTGAATTTGCACTTTAGTTTGTAAGATATTGCTTAAGTCTTCCATTATTTTTTGATTGGTAAATGATAAGGTTGATGGAGCTTTTGAAGTAGATTTTTTCTCTACATCTTTTACTTTTTCATCTTTAACCAATTCTTCTACCTGACGAACAGAAAGTCCTTCCTGAATAATTCTTTTTGCAATTTGTAATTGCTTTTTTTCTTCCGAAATGTTAATCAACGCCCTTGCATGTCCCATAGAAATTTCTTTGGTTCTGATGGCTAATTGTATTTCAACAGGAAGTTTAAGTAACCTAAGGTAATTTGCTACAGTTGAACGCTTTTTACTAACTTTTTCACTCAATTGTTCTTGCGTTAAATTACATTCTTCAATTAGTTTTTGATAACTAAAAGCTACTTCTATAGCGTCTAAATCTTGTCGTTGAATGTTTTCAACCAACGCCATTTCTAGCATTTCTTGGTCATTGGCAATTCTAATAAAAGCAGGAATTTCTGTTAACCCTGCAATTTGAGATGCTCTAAACCTTCTTTCTCCTGAAATCAGTTGGTATTTATCATAACCTAACTTTCTAACCGTTACAGGCTGTATAATTCCATGTTCTTTAATCGATTCCGAAAGTTCCAATAAAGCTTCTTTCTCAAACTGCGTTCTCGGTTGAAAAGGATTGGCTTCAATTTGAGCAACGGGAATTGTAGATACAGAGCCAACCACATGATTGTTACTTTCCGGTAAATCTAATCTCGATTTTGATGTTATATCGGTATCGGCATTTTGTAATAATGCGCCTAACCCTCTTCCTAATGCTGGTTTCTTACTCATCTTCTAAGGCTATAATTTTTTCTTCTTCGCTCATTTTAGTCATGTTATTCTTTTGAAGAATTTCTCTGGCTAAATTTAAATAATTGATAGCACCTTTACTACTTGCATCGTGCATAATAATGGTTTTACCATGACTTGGAGCTTCTCCCAAAGTGGTATTTCTTTGTATAATGGTATCAAACATCATGGTTTGAAAATGTGTTTTAACCTCTTCCACTACTTGGTTAGATAATCTCAATCTAACATCATACATGGTTAACAACAATCCTTCAATATCCAAGTCCGGGTTTAATCTTTCTTGAATAATTTTAATGGTATTTAGTAATTTACCTAAACCTTCTAATGCAAAATATTCACATTGAATTGGAATAATAACTGAATCTGCTGCTGTAAGCGAGTTGATGGTAATTAACCCTAATGATGGAGAACAATCTATGATGATAAAATCATATTTATCTTTAATGCTGCTAAAAGCATTTTTCATCATGTGCTCTCTGTTAGGCATGTTAATAAGCTCTATTTCGGCTCCAACCAAGTCTATATGAGCAGGTAAAATATCTAAATTAGGCGAATCTGTATGCAAAATAGCATCTGTAGGTTCAATTTCATTAATTAAACATTCGTAAATACTATTTTTAATGTTACGAGGGTCAAAACCAACTCCTGAAGTTGAATTGGCCTGAGGGTCAGCATCTACTAAAAGTACTTTGTACTCTAAAACTCCTAAACCGGCAGCTAAATTAATGGCTGTGGTAGTTTTTCCTACGCCTCCTTTCTGGTTAGATATTGCAATAATTTTACCCATAGTGTTATATTTAGTTTATGTATTGTGTAACGTTTTTATTAAAGTTTTATGGTTTCCCCGATTTCAGGCAAAATTAATTCTTTACCACGAGATTTGAATTTATCTATCGCTTCATTTTTATTAATTTCTATGTATCCAAACGTATCGTAATGAACACCAATTATTTTATTACAATTAATAAATTCTGCGGCTGTTATTGCATCCTCTATTCCCATTGTAAAGTTATCTCCAATAGGTAAAACTGCAAAATCTAACTTCTCAGAGTTTCCTATTAATTTCATATCCATTGTAAGAGCCGTATCTCCTGCGAAATAAAAAGATTTTGAAGCATTTACAATAAAACCTCCGGGATTTCCTCCGTAACTACCATCGGGCAACATGCTCGAATGAATTGCATTGGTATATTTTACTGTACCGAAATCAAACTTCCACTTCCCGCCATGGTTCATCGGGTGAACGTTTTCTATTCCTTTTTTCTCGTACCAACTTACAATCTCGAAATTAGAAACCAATTTTGCCCCTGTTCTTTTAGCAATATTTTCAGCATCTGCCACATGATCTTCATGTCCGTGAGACAATAAAATGTAATCGGCTGCTAAAGTAGTTACATCAATATGTGCTGCTTTAGGATTGGGCGAAATAAAAGGATCGAAAAGTATGGTTTTATCTTGTGTTTTAACAGAAAAACAAGCATGTCCGTAAAAAGTTAATTCCATAATATCTAGCGTTAAAATTCAATGCTATACAAATTAACTTAAAAGTAGTTAGAATATGAGGCGAAACGCTATGATTTTACCAACTACTTTTAAACATGCTTATGTTGATTTATTTTTAGCGTAATAATTTCGCAGCTTCTTTAGCAAAATAAGTGATAATAATGTCTGCTCCTGCTCTTTTTATGGACAGTAAGGTTTCCATCATTACTTTTTGCTCGTCTATCCAGCCATTTTTACCGGCTGCTTTAATCATGGAATACTCACCACTAACATTATAAGCTGCTATGGGTAAATCAAAATTGTTTTTTAAATCTCTGATGATATCCAAATAAGATAAAGCAGGTTTTACCATTAAAATAGCTGCTCCTTCATCTACATCAGCCTGAGCTTCTTTAATTGCTTCATTTCTGTTGGCAGCATCCATTTGGTAGGTTCTTCTATCACCAAAACTTGGTGTGGAATCTGCCGCATCTCTAAAAGGTCCGTAATATGCCGAAGCATATTTTACCGAATAACCCATTATGGGAATGTGTTGAAATCCGTTTTTATCTAATTCGTCTCTAATTTCTCTCACCGCAAAATCCATCATACCCGATGGTGCAACCATGTCTATACCTGCCTTTGCTTGAGCCAACACTTGTTTTCTTAAATTTACTAAGGTTAAATCGTTATCAACATCATGATTACACAATACACCACAATGTCCGTGATCGGTATACTCACAAAAACAAACATCGGCAACTACTTGTAAGTTGGAATATTCTTTTTTTATTTGTCGGATGGCTTGTTGAATAATGCCTTCCTCATTCCAGCTTTCAGAACCCTGCACATCTTTATGTAAAGGAATACCAAATAGTATAACCGATTTTATTCCCAAGTCCACTACTTCATCCAGCTCTTCTTTTATCCTATCTAATGAATAACGATAAATACCGGGCATGGAAACAATTTCTTTTTTTATGTTGTTGCCTTCTTCAATAAACAAAGGATAAATAAAGTCAGTAACTTGCAAATGTGTTTCTCTTACTTTTGCTCTAATCTCTTCGTTTTTTCTGTTATCTCTAAGTCTGGTACTCATGTTCATTAATTTAACTATTACCTAACCAACTCTATACTGTCCTCATTAATTTTTATTTTCTTACCGCTATAAAGTATGCCCACTGCTTTTTTAAACGCTTTTTTACTAACTTTAAACGTACTGTAAATCAATTCGGGAGAGCTTTTATCCGTAATGTTAAGTTTTCCGTTTTGCTTTAATAAGGTTTCGTAAATAGCATTGGCAATATTTTCTAATTCATCTAATTTTGAACTGTTCAACGTAATGTCTAGCTTATTGTCGGGACGAACTTTCTGAACAAAACCTTTCAACTTATCCCCTATGTATATTGGACGAAAAACTTCATTTTCGAACAACATGCCTAAATGTTGGTTGTTTACCACTACTTTATAACCTAAATCTGTATGTTGTGCAACCAATAAAGAAACTTCGTCTCCTTGTTTCAAGGTAATTGGATTTCTTTTTAGGTGTTTTTCAATTTTTGTACTCCCCACCATTCTGTTGGTAAGCTCATCTTTATACAAATAAACAGGATACTCTTCGCCAACTTCTATCTTATAAAACTGCTCAGAATAAGGTACTAATAAGTCTTTTTCGACTCCCCACTCAAAAAAAGCACCCACAGGAGTAACATCAACCGCTTTTAAAAAATCACATTGGTGCATTAATATTTTAGGGACTAATGTAGTAGCTATAGGTCTATCTTCAGAATCTGTGTAAACAAACACTTCTAATTTATCTCCAATTTCAAAATCTACCGGAACATATTTGTGAGGCAACAAAATTTCTTCTCCCTCTTGTGTAAGTAAATATATTCCTTGTGGAGTAGTTTTTACACTTTCTAATTCAACAATATTTCCTATTTCTTGCATATTTTAATTCCTTAAAAAAACCAATTCTTTTGGTGATGATGCTTCTTCATTAAACAAGTATCCGTCAGTATCAAAAGCAATTAGTTCTTCAATAGTTTTTATTTTATTTTTCATGATAAATGCTGCCATAGCTCCTCTGGCTTTTTTGGCATAAACCATTACTGTTTTATATTGTCCGTTGGTAAAATCTTTAAATACTGGAGTAATTATTGGTGCTGCCAACTTTTTCTTATTAACGGCTTTAAAATATTCGTTAGAAGCCAAGTTAACCAACACCTTATCGTTATTAGC
>CAMPHX010000019.1 GCA_946886085.1 uncultured Flavobacteriales bacterium
AGCTACTGCTGAACTTTTTGCAAAAAATAATTACAATTTAATACTAGCAGGAAGAAGAGGAGACAGGCTTCAAAAGGTTGCCAAAGATTTATCGGAGCAATATAATGTAGAGGTGTTACCGCTTTGTTTTGATATTAGAGACCAAAAAGCAGTTGAAAAAGCCATATTATCTTTAGGTGAATCATGGAAAAATATTGACGTGTTGGTAAATAATGCAGGTTTGGCTAGTGGTTTTGGACTAATTCAAGATGGTGAAATTGATGATTGGGAAAAAATGATAGATACCAATGTGAAGGGTTTGTTATATCTTTCTAAAGCCATTATGCCATTAATGATAGCCAATAAATCTGGACATATCATTAACATTGGTTCAACAGCAGGAAAAGAAGCGTATTTAAACGGTAATGTATATTGTGCTACCAAACACGCAGTTGATGCTATATCTAAAAGCATGCGTATAGATTTATTGCAGCATGGAATTAAAGTAACACAAATTTGTCCGGGAGCTGCCGAAACAGAATTTTCAGAAGTTCGTTTTCATGGAGATAAAGAAAAAGCCAAAAATGTTTACAAAGGCTATCAACCTATGACAGCCGAAGATATTGCTTCATTAATTTATTTTGCAGCTACCCTTCCTCCACATCTTTGTATAAATGATTTAGTGGTAACTTCATTGGCTCAGGCGAATAGTTTTTATTTTGATAGAAAGTAACTAAATTAAAATATAGTAACTTTGCTACTTCGAATTTTAGATTAAACAAATGAAAACACTTATTACCACCTTTATTTTAGTAATTTCTACAACACTTTTTAGTCAAAACTGGACAGGAAATGTTGATGCTGATTGGAATAATTCGGCAAATTGGTCTAGTTGGCCATTAAATGGAGCAAGTATTGTTATTGATCCCATAAATTATACCGGTAATGCTGCCCTTCCAATAATTGGTGTAAATTCTGTATTTACTCCAAACGATATTATCATACAAAATGGCGGACAACTTACTGTTCAAGCTAATTTAACCACTACTGAAGATATAGAAATTTTAGATGCGAACTCGATGATGACTATTCAGTCGGGGGTAGTAAATGTTGGTCCGGGAAACAGTGGTAGGTTAATAGTTGATTTAAGTGCTACAACAACAATTTCCGGTGGTACATTAAATGTTGACCAAAGGTTTATTGCCGGAGACAACACTACTATTAATATTAGTGGAGGAAATATAAATGTAGGACAACGTTTTATTATTGAATTGGGGGCTCAGTGTAATGTTACAGGCGGTACAATAAACATTACTGAAACTCTTGCTATTGTGGATGGAAATGCTAACCAATCGAGTTTATTTTTCTTGATAAATGGAGATGTAACTGTAGGCAATGAAATTAGTTTTGAAAATGAAGTGGGTAATTATACTCCTACTTTTTTTATGGATGGAGGGACATTAACTACAGGCGATGTTTCTTGGTTTGGTACTGCTCCCGGAAGCGGAAGCCCAAAAATGCGTTTATTATCAGGTAATGCTATTATAAACGGAGATATTATTAATATGGCTGGAAGCACAGTTGATATGTATTTAATTATTAGTGGAATTGCTAATGTTCAATTTAACGGAAGTTTGATTGAACCTATACAAATTACCGATACGATTACTCAGGTTGGAGCTTCAACATTTTCTATTAATACACCAACTACGTGGAATAATAGTGGAGTTTTTAGAGGTTATTTTTCTACAATAACTGTTAATGGAAATACCACTTTACAAGGTACCGGAATTTATGATTTTCATAGTATAGCTATAAATAATGCTGTTACATTAAACCATGTTGCTCCCACAAATATTAGCATTAAAGGAGATATAACTAATAATGGTGCTTATATTCATAATAATAATACAGTACATCTTACCGGAACTACAACTCAACAAATTTCAGGTCCATCATCAACTACTTTTTATGATTTAGTGGTAAATCATACCTCAACAGGAATTACGTTAAATCAAAATATTCAGGTAAACAATAGTTTAACGCTTACTAGCGGAAAAATTATTAGTTCAACTACTAATTTAATTACGTTAATGGATAACGCTATCTCAACCTTAGGGAATGATTCTAGCTTTGTTGATGGTCCGTTTAGAAAGATTGGAAATGATGCGTTTGTTTACCCAATAGGTAAAGATACATTATGGAGAAGACTAGCAATTTCAGCTCCGACAAATATAAACAGTGAGTTTGTCGCTGAATATTTTGATACACCTTACAGCTCGCTAACTCCCGTTAATGTACCTATTTCGAATGTAAGTAATGTGGAATATTGGGAATTGAACAAATTTAATACTACCGATAATGTTCAGGTAACACTTCATTGGGAAGATGCTACTTTAAGTGGAATTACTACTTGTAGTATTTTATCTCTTGCTAAGTGGGATGGTTCTGTATGGGATGATGTTCCTTCAACTGTTAGTGGAGCTTGTACAGCTAATAATGCTGGAAATGTACAATCAAATAACTCAGTAAGTAATGGAGCTATTTATACTTTTGCTTTCTTAGGTGTTGGCACAGTACAAATATTTTCTGAGTGTTTGGGAGATAGCGTAACTGTAGGGACAAATACTTATGGAGCAACTGGAACTTATGTAGATACTTTAACAAACATTAATAACACCGATAGTTTAGTTACTACTATCCTTACTATTATTCAACCTGTTGATACCACAATTAATACTATCGGTTGTGAGGGTGACACTATTTACATTGCCGGAAAGATGTATTACCAAACAGGAACTTATTTGGATACTGTTCCTTCAATTGCTACCGGTTGTGATAGTGCTATGACTATCAATTTAACCATAATTGTTATAGATTCTTCTACAACTCTACAAAACGATACTATTTTTTCTAATCAAAGTGGAGCAACTTATCAATGGATAGACTGTGATGGAAACACCATCATTCCTAATGAATCAAATAACTTTTATGCCCCTATCGCTTCAGGAAGTTATGCTGTTATTGTTTCTAAAAATGGTTGTAGTGATACTAGTTCTTGTAGAAATGTAATGATAACCAACATCACAACATTAAGTCATAAAACTAGTATAGATGTAAATGCTTATCCTAACCCTACAAATAACATCATCTATTTTGAGACCAATTTAACGGAAGGAACAATAGAAATTTACAACATTTTTGGAGCTTTAATAACTACTAAAATTATAAATAGTTCAATAACTTCTGTTGATACAGAAAATTTACCATCAGGAAACTTTATTTATAGAATTACTGATAGTAGCAATAATTCTGTTATTGGTAGGTTTATAAAGCGGTAAGTAATTGTTAAATTAACGTATGCAAAAAAATAGCAATAAAATAGTACTTTTTTTAACGGTTATTTTAGCGTTGTTTTCATGCAGAAAAGATTTTGAACAACCTGAATGGGATGTTGATTTACTAGCCCCTTTGGTTAAAACCACACTGAATATTGGAGATTTACTCCCCGATTCTGTGCTGCAAACTAACCCTGATACTTCTTTAAAAGTGGTGTATGAAACTTCTATTTTTGATGTAGATATGGATTCTTTATTTAGAATTCCAGATACTACCATTAATGAAGTTTTTCCTATGTCATTGTCTGTATTAGCAGCTCCTGGAGATGCTTTTTATAGTGTAGATAGAGAAGTTACACTTAATGTTACCAATAATGTTCAATTAAATTACGCACTTGTAGAATCGGGTTTTATTGATATTGAAATTTGGAGTGATATTCAAGAACAAATTATAGTAACTTATACTATACCAACAGCCACTAAAAATGGAGATACCTTAGTGCTAACAGAATTAATTCCTGCCGGAAATGGTTCTCAGCCCGGTTATTTTATTACTCGAATCGATATTAGCGATTACGAACTTAACCTTACAGGAATAAACAATAATAAAGTAAACACTTTTGTTACTAGAGCTGTTGCTGTAGTTGATACCAATGCCACTCAATCTGTGCTTGTTAGTGCCGGACAAGAAATAGCCATTACCAATAAATTGGTAGATGTTGTCCCTGCTTTTGTAAGAGGATATTTTGGAAATCAACAATTTCGTTTTGGACCTGAAAGTACGACCTTTGATGTATTTAATAGAATAAGCGGAGGAACCTTAGATTTGGATCAAGTGAATGTAAATCTCACTTTCGAAAATGGTATTGGTGTAGATGCCCGATTAACCATTAACCAATTAGAAGCTGTAAATACCAATACTTTTACCAATAGTACTTTAACTCATGCTATTATCGGAAATGCTATGAACATTAATAGAGCGCAACGAACTTTTAGTGTTCCGGAAGTAAATTATACTACACATACAACTGCCATAACTACCACAAACTCTAATATCGACCAAATGATAGAGCTTTTTCCCAATGAATTGATTTATGATATTTCTTTACACATCAATCCGCTTGGTAATATCTCCGGTAATAATGATTTTGTTTTCAAAAAACATCCTTTAAAAACAAACTTAAATGTAGAATTCCCTTTGTCTTTAATTGCTAATCAACTTACCCTTACCGACACTAGCAAAATTAATTTAAGTGATGAAAATAAAGGAAATATTATTGATGGAGATTTAATTCTCTATGCCGAAAATGGCTTTCCTTTTGATGCAACTATTTCACTTAGTTTATTAGATGCTTCCAACAATCAGTTAGTTGCCATAAATCCATCAGGAAATATATTAGCAGCTCCTTTAAACAGTAATTTAAGAGCTACAACCAAAAAATCTTCTAAAGTTGTTTTTCAGCTTTCCGAGCAAGATATTACACATTTATACAACACTGACAATATTGTAATCAACGTAAGTTTTACAACTATAGGTCAACCACAATTCATTAAAATTTATGAGGATTATGAGTTGGATTTAAAAGTAGTTGGAGATTTTTCATATACCGTAAATGCTAAATAAGATGATGCGGTTTTTAATATTAATAATAACCACAATATTGTTTTTTGAGAGCTCCCAAGCTCAATATAATACGCGCTATTTTCAAGATTCTATACAACGCCTTTCTTTTAGTGCCGAAGCAGGTTTTATGTATGGATCATCCGTAATGAATAATGATTTTATGAACAAGTTTATTTACGGAGGAAGAATAGACAGAAGCATGAAAGACAATGCTTATAATAAACGTAACACCAATAATAATAGATTGGGAGGAGATTTAACGTTTAATATAAATGCTAATATTCCAGTCGATACACTTTTCAAAAAAACAAATTTAGCATTAACAGTTGGTGTTAGCCATATCGAACATATTGATGCGGTTTTCACCGATGATTTATTTAAACTTGCATTTGATGGAAACAAACAATTTGCAGGCGAGGAAGCAATACTTTCCGGAACCAACATGAATTATTTTGCTTATCAAAAAGTATATGTTGGAATTAATGCCATCACTCAAAAACATGGCGTAATATTATCAGAAGGATTTAATGTAGGAATTATTAAAGCTCAAGAACATATTGCACTAACTATTCCTACAGGAAGTTTATTTACTGAAGAAGATGGAAAATATATTGACTTAACTGTAAATTATGCGTTTAATCAAACAGATACTTCAAAAAATAGCCTTTCAGCATTTAATGGGTATGGTATTGCTACACAGATTTATAAAGATTTTGCACTAAAAAATGGCGATAAATTCCATGTGGAGATTAATGATATTGGTTTTATCAGAATGTCTAAAAAAGCATTAGAATATAAAGCAGATAAAACTTTTCATTATGATGGAATTGAAGTCAATTCTATTTTTGATATTAATGATTCTATTACCAACAGCATTTCTCAAGATTCGTTGTTAGACAATATCTACACTTCTAAAAAACAAGGTAGTTATGGAATTGCTTTACCGACAACTGTTAATATAAGCTACACTAAAACGTTTAATCAAAAATGGAAAGCAGAAGTAGGAGTTTTTAATAGATTGTTAGCTAATTACTTTCCTTATATTTACACCAATACTACATATTATTTTTCTTCAAACTTTTTAAGTCAATTACATCTTTCTTATGGTGGTTATGGGAAACTAAATATTGGACTTTCTACTGCTGTAAATATTAAAAACAAAGTTCAACTGTGCGTAGGAACCAATAATTTAAACGCTTACGTTGTTCCAAAATCAACATTTGCTAATAGTGGCTTTATAGGTATTAAAGCACTTTTTTAAGTATCTTTGTTTAGGTTAACTATAAAAATGCATAAACTAATCAACATATTATTCTTACTTCTACCTTTGGTCGGACTATCTCAAAAAGATACGCTTGCTCATTTATATGCTATTGGCGGAATTGGAATAGATAAAGCAGAAGAAATAATTACTACCACTGATGGAGGCTATGTAGTGGTTGGTTCTACTACCAGTAACACTTCAGGAAATACAGATGTGTATTTGTTAAAATTAGATTCTCAAATTAATGTTGTTTGGAGTTGGGCAATGGGTGGGAATAATAACGATTGGGGCTATGCGGTTAAAGAAACTTTTGATAAAGGATTCATCATAGCATCAACCACTAATAGTTTCGGTGTAAATGGCGATTATAATGCTCGACTAATAAAAACAGATAGTTTAGGAGTAATTCAATGGCATAACATCTATGGAGGAAATGATTGGGATTTAGTTTATGATGTTGTTCAAACTGCTGATAGTGGTTTTGCTTTTTGTGGAGAAACCTACAACAATACCAATGGAGAATCGGATGTATATATCGTTAAAACAAACTTGTTAGGGGATACGCTTTGGACTAAAACCATTGGAGGAACATTGCTTGATAAAGGCAATAGTATTATGGAAACTGCTGATAGTAGTATTGTAGTGGCAGGAATGACTACTACAACAACAGATTCTGTTCAAATGTATTTGATAAAGCTCAATGTTACAGGCAATTTAATTTGGGATGTTGCTTTTGGTGCAGCAGGCTACGAAGAAACTAATGTTGTAATTGAAGCTGCCAATGGAGATTATGTTTTAGGAGGAGTAACCACTAGCTTTACTCCCAACAATGATAAAGATTTTTATATGATTAGAACAGACAGTAGCGGAAATACCATTTGGGGTAATTATTTTGGAAATATTGGTGAGGAAATTATTTATGATTTGGTGGAATTGGCTAATGGCAATTTTTTTAATACCGGACATACAGCTGCTGCCGGAAACGGTGGAAAAGATGCTTTAGTGTTTTTAATTACTTCAGGAGGCTTTTGGGGAGGTAGTTCTTCTACTTTTGGAGGCACTAAAGAGGAAGAAAGTAAAAGCATTTTGTTAGAAGCTAATGAAGTCTTAAAAATTGCAGGATTCACAAAAAGTTACGGAAATGGTCTTGAAGATGTGATGGTTATTGATATCGATACTGTTGTTACCAATCATCAATTTACGGTTGATACTATAAATGATTTTATGCCTTTAAAAATAGATGATTTAAGTTCTTGGAAACCTGAATCTGAAAAAAATGTGCTCATTTTTCCTAATCCCTCTACTTCTTTTGCCAACTTTGATATTTCTAAAATTGAAGCAGAAAAAATACTAATTACAACTATTTTTGGGCAAACTGTATATGAAGCAAATATTTTAAATAAAGAATTTTTACAAATTAATTTTGAAAATCTTTCATCAGGAATTTATAGTGTGCAATTCTATAATAAGAACAAGCTTATTGAGGCACAAAAATTAATTATTAGAGCAACTAATTAATGTAATGATAAATGCCATTCCACCGACATTTAATTAAATACAGTTATTTATTTCTATTGTATCCAATATTTGTATTATCTTATGTTGTTTCAGAAAAAACAGGAAAATCTTTTATACCTGAAAGAATCATTTTTTTGCACCTACTTTTGTATTTTGTGGCTTATTTTATTTCCAACAAGAAAGTAAGTTCTATTTATGTACGTTTTATATACCTGAGCACATTAGTAATTACTTTTTTTGAAGTTGCCTATGTTTCCATTTATAAAGAACGAATTACACCTTCAACCGCATTCATATTAATAGAAACAAATTCTTCTGAAACTTCCGAATATTTAAAAGAATATTTCAACACAGAAATTTTTACTTGGTTGTTAATATTACTAATACCGTCTGTTTTTATATTGATTGGAGTCAATAAGGCTATTCAGCAATACACACTAAAGAGTTCATTTAAAGCCATTTTTAATGACTTCCGTAAGTTGGTTTTATTTATAGAATCTCTATGGGTAACAACACAAAATGCTACATGGAAAAAATTACTCCTGGGTTTAGTTTTATTTGTTATTGGAACAGGGCTTTATTTTAATGCCAACCACTATAAATATCATGCGGCTTTTCAGCTTTTCAGCGGATATGAAAAATATCAAAAAGAAGTAGAAAAATACAAAGCTTTTTTTAGTGGTTCGGAAAAAAGTTCCTACTTAAAAACGGTTCAAAAAAATAAAAGTGCTGAGAAAGAAACATTAATCATTACCATAGGAGAATCTACTACCAAACATCATTTAGGAATTTATGGTTATCACAGAAACACAACTCCTAACCTAGGAAAAATAAGCGATGAGCTAGTAATTTTTAACAATGTTATTAGTCCGCATACACATACCATTCCTGCTTTAGAAAAAGTACTCACTTTTGGAACTACCAGCAATCCGAATGCTAAAGAATTAGGAAGTATTATCCAGTTGGTTAAAGCTGCCGGCTATAAAACCTATTGGATTTCTAACCAAATTCCGGTAGGGATGAATGAAACCATGATAACCTTACTCGCTAAAGCTGCCGATTACACTTACTATACCAATTTGGGTGGTGAAAAAGAATTACATTCACTAGACGAAAGGGTGTTGCCAATTGTAACAAAAGCCCTGAACGATAAAAATGCTAAAAAAGTAATTTTTGTTCACCTTTTAGGAACACATACACAGTATAAAAACCGTTACACAGAAAATTTTAATCAGTTTAAAGATACTCCTTCAACTCCATTTGGAACTCAGCAAGCTTTTGATGCTATTAACCAATACGATAATGCTGTTTTGTACAACGATTTTGTTATAAATGAAATCATTTCTTCATTAAAAAAACACGCTACAACTGATGAGAAACAGCAATTCATCTATTTTTCCGATCATGGCGAAGATGTTTATCAAACGGTAGATTTTAATGGTCATAGCGAGTCTATTGGTAGCTATCCTATGTTTGAAATTCCTTTTATTTTTTGGAGTAACCAAAAATCTGAGTTGGAAAAATACAAGATCTTTACAGATAGAAAATACATGACAGATGATTTTATTTATAGTGTTGCCGATATGTTAAACATTACGTTTGAAGGAATGAAAAGCGAGAATAGTATTTTTAGTCCAAATTTTGAAGCTAAACAAAGAATTGTAAAACAGCATATTGATTTCGATACTGAAATAAAATCTACTCCATAAATGCAACTTCCCATTAAGAAAATATTGGTTTTCGGTATTGTTTTAGCAACGCTATTAATAATTGCTTACAAAGGAGTTACTACTGATTTTTTTCTAACTCAATTACATGATGATAAAATTTGGGTGCACAGAGTAAACAGCATTGAAAAACTCCAAGAAGTTAACTCAACATTTTCCGGAGTTGAACTTGATGTAGTTTTTGATTCAGCCTTAGAAGTTTTTGATGTCAACCATCCTCCAGCTGAATCTATAGGGTTAAATTTGTTGGAATATTTAAAATCAAACACGGAAAGTGACCTAAACTTTTGGATCGATTTCAAAAATTTATCTCCAGAGAATGCTTCACAAGCATTAAAAAGATTAGAATTTTTATGTACTGAACTAAACATTCCACAAAAACAATTTATTGTAGAAGCAACACAACCTGAGTTGTTGAAACTATTTGCTAACAGTGGTTTCCAAACAAGCTATTACTTGCATTGGCCAGGATTATATCAATTATCCGAAGAAAACTTAAGTGAAACCATAAGTCAAATAAAAGCCAATATTTTTCCTGAATTGAGTTATATTTCTTCTTCTTACCATGATTTTGAACTATTAAATCAGCACTTTCCCAATCAAGAAAAATTATTGTGGTTAACAGAAAATGAAACTAAGTTTTCATCAACAATTAAAGAACATTGGCATAGAATGGAAATAGTTAACCACCCTAAAACTAAAGTGTTGTTAGTACAAATAAAAACCAATGCAAGCAATCGTTAAAAAAGAACTATTTTTTTATACAA
>CAMPHX010000020.1 GCA_946886085.1 uncultured Flavobacteriales bacterium
TAAGAATTCTTCAATAATTCTCCTCACAGGAATTGCCAACTCTTTTCCCTTATACTATTATCTTAAAAACAACTACAAAGTTGTTGAACACATGAAGTTTCCCGACCACCATGCTTTTACAGAAAACGACATGGAAACATTGAAAACCAAATTTAATAACCTTATTGGAAATAATAAATTAATCATTACTACCGAAAAAGATTTAATGCGATTATCTTTGCCAAAAATTTCATCCTTAATAAATGATCTTCCAGTATTCTATATTCCGATAGAAGTAAATTTTCATGGTGATGATAAAAAGAAATTTGATGAACAAATAACCAACTATGTTAGAAAAAATACAACAAACTAAAGCATTTTTAGCTACTAAAACACAACTAAGCCCTAAAGTGGGCATTGTTTTAGGAACCGGATTAGGAAATTTATCTACCGAAATAAAAATTGAAACCGCTATTCCTTACGAAGAAATTCCAAACTTTCCTGTTTCTACAGTAGAGGGTCACTCAGGGAAATTACTTTTTGGAACACTTAACGGTATTCCTGTTGTTGCTATGCAAGGCAGATTCCATTATTATGAAGGTTACTCTTTGCAAGAATGTACTTTCCCGATAAGGGTTATGAAAGCTTTAGGAATTGAACAGCTATTTTTAAGTAATGCTAGTGGTGGCGTAAATGCTAATTTTGAAGTGGGTGATATCATGTTAATTACCGACCATATTAATTTATTACCCGATAACCCGCTTAGAGGTAAAAACATTAGTGAACTCGGCCCTCGTTTTCCTGACATGAGTGAACCTTACGCTAAAAACCTAATTGCCGAAGTAAAACAAATTGCTAAAGACAATAACATTAAAATTCAGGAAGGAGTTTATGCTGCTTTATCAGGACCAACGTTTGAAACGCCTGCCGAATATAAATTTATACAAATTATTGGTGCCGATACGGTAGGAATGAGTACTGTTCCAGAAGTTATTGTTGCTCGGCACATGGATATTCCTTGTATGGCACTTTCTATCATTACCGATTTAGGTGTGGATGGGAAAATTATTGAAATTAGTCATGAAGAAGTGCAACAAGTTGCTAAAGCTGCTGAGCCTAAAATGACACTAATTATTAAAGAATTACTTGCTAAATTACATAACTAAATAAGGCTTCAACAACATGAGCGTTTACGATAAATATCAAGCTGTAATAGGACTAGAAATACATGCACAACTCTCTACCAAGAGCAAAGCTTATGCTTCAGATTCAGCTACTTTTGGAGACTTGCCTAATACTAATATTAGTCCTGTAACTTTAGGACATCCGGGAACTTTACCCGTATTAAACGAAAAAAATATTGAATTTGCCGTAAAATTAGGTCTTGCTGTTGGTGCTACCATTAGAGAAAATAACGAGTTTGCTCGTAAGAATTATTTCTATGCCGATTTGCCTAAAGGCTATCAAATTACTCAAGATAAAACACCAATTTGTACTGGCGGCTTTATCACACTTTTTCCAAATACAGCTAAAGAGAAAAACATTGAAATTACCCGAATACACATGGAAGAGGATGCCGGAAAAAGCATTCACGACCAAGACCCTTTTAATACTTTAGTAGATTTAAACAGAGCCGGAGTTCCATTAGTAGAGATTGTTTCTGAACCACAAATTAGTTCGGCTGAAGAGGCTTATGAATATGTCACTCAAGTTAGAAAATTGTTGCGTTATCTCGAAATTTGTGATGGTAACATGGAAGAAGGTAGCTTACGTTGCGATGCCAATGTTTCTGTTATGTTAAAAGGTGCATCAAAATTTGGTGAACGTACAGAAACCAAAAACATGAACTCCATCCGTAATGTAAAAAGAGCCATAGAACACGAAATCATTCGTCAAATTGATGTGTTGGAAAACGGTGGGAAAATAGAAATGGAAACCAGAAGTTTTAATGCTGTTGATGGTACTACTTTTACTATGCGTAGCAAAGAAGAAGCACATGATTATCGTTATTTTCCGGAACCGGATTTACAACCTGTTATAGTTTCTCAACACTATATTAACGATGTAAAAACTACTTTACCAACATTACCTAATGAACTTTATAAGGTTTATACAAAAGAATTTGGATTATCGGAATATGATGCTAATCTCATCATCGAATCAAAACCGTTAGGCATTTATTACAACGAATTAACTCAACATACCAAAAATTACAAAGCTGCTTCCAACTGGTTAAACGGCAGCATTAAATCTTACCTCAACGAAAATGGTATTACCATAGAAAATTTT
Source organism: uncultured Flavobacteriales bacterium (assembly GCA_946886085.1). The sequence continues at coordinate 2,269 of CAMPHX010000020.1, forward strand.
GTTATAAAACCTGCAAAAATTGCAGCTCTTATTCAATTAATTGATGATGGAAAAGTAAGTAATACCGTAGCTTCTCAACATATTTTCCCCACCATGGTAAAACAACCTGATTTAGAGCCACTTACTATTGCCAAACAAAACAACCTTATTCAGGAAAGTAATGATGATGATCTTTCATCTTACATTGAACAAGTAATTGAAAATAATCCTACAGAAATTGAACGTTTTAGAAATGGCGAACAACAACTTATCGGTTTCCTTATGGGACAATTAATGAAAACTTCCAAAGGTAAAGCCGATCCTAAAAAAGCAAACAGTTTACTAAGAGAAAAATTAAAATAATAAATATATACATATGAAAACTTTAAAAAACATTTTCCTAATCAACTTAGTTATTTTCACATTTTTTGCTTGTGGAGATGATACTCAACCAATCACAGATACTGATACAACACCAACCATAACAGGTAATTTAACCAACACTCCTTTTGGCACTTCTGTATATTTAGATTACCTAACACCCACTAATTTAATTCCAAAAGATACTGCTACCGTTGATAAAGACGGAAATTTTGCTTTTACACATCCAATAGAAGAAGTAGGTTATTACAGAGTTAGAATTAACAACCAGAATTTTGTAAACCTTATCTTAAATAAAGGTGAAACTCCTATTTTAAAAGCGGATGGAAGTAACATTATGGGGACATACAAAATAGAAGGTTCTGAAGAATCAGAAAAATTAAGAAAATTCAATTTGGCTTACCAAGTAAATGCTCAAACTCAAGATTCGTTGGGCAAATTGTATCAACAAAATCCGTCAGATCAACAATTGTTTATTGAAATGCAAATTGCTTCTCACTCTGCTATTGCTAAAATGAACAATTATTTTAAAAGCATTATTAATGAAAACCCGGGTTCTTTAGTGAGTTTGGCTGCTGTACAAATGATGGATGCAGAAGAAAATTTTGAACTTTATAAAAAAGTAAACGATGCCCTTCAAAAAGAAATGCCTAACTCTATTTATACCGAAAACTTTAATGAAAAAGTAAGTAAAATGAGTATTTTAGCTCCTGGCTCTGAAGCTCCAGATATTACTTTGAATGACATAAATGGCAACCCTATTTCGCTATCATCATTAAAAGGTAAAGTGGTGTTGGTTGATTTTTGGGCTTCATGGTGTAAACCTTGTAGAATTGAAAACCCAAACGTAGTAGAGGCTTATAAAAAGTTCAATAAAAAAGGGTTTGAAGTATTTAGCGTTTCTCTTGATGGAATGCAACAGCAACCTAATCCAAAACAAGATTGGATAAATGCCATAGAAAAGGATAACTTAATCTGGAAAAATCATGTTAGCGACCTTCAAGGATGGAGTTCTTCTGTTGTTCCTTTGTACAATATTAGCGGAATTCCTTTTGCCGTGTTGTTAGACAGAGAAGGTAAAATTATTGCTAAAAACCTTAGAGGAGAAGAACTTCATAACAAATTAGCTGAATTGTTTTAACATCAATATATGTCTAAACCAATTCCTACACTCAACGAACTTACTGTTTATTTTAATCGAGAAGATTTAATAAATAAGGTGGTTGAACAAATCCAAAAAGATTTTAATTGGTTTAGTTATAACATTGTGATAGAAGGTAAAGCTGCAACTCCGTATTTAGAGGTTTTTCAGCAAATTTTACCTTATGTAGATGAATTGCTCAACGATGATTATGCTAAATTACTTTCACTTTTGTATCGCATAGATATTGAAGAAAATTTTCTCAATAAAAAATTGAAAGAAAATCTGCATGCCGATACCGCTGAAATTATAACAGACCTTATTATTAAAAGAGAATTACAAAAAATAATTATCAGAGAAATGTATAAGGCGTAGGTGCATTTTAAACAAATTCTCACGTTACTAACTCTTCCCTACTTCTTCCCCGGATTAGCATATAGGTTTACATCATCAGCGGTAATTACTTTATCACTTAAAATAATTAATCGTTCTACAATATTTCTCAATTCTCTAATATTCCCTGTCCAATTATACTCCTTTAAAGCAATTAAGGCTGATGGTTCAAAAGATTTCTTAGCAATTCCATGATCTTCGCAAAGCTGTGTTAAAAAATAATCTGCCAATAAAGGCACATCTTCTTTTCTGTCGTTTAAGTCAGGTACATGAATTAATATTACTCCTAATCGGTGGTACAAATCTTCTCTGAAATTACCTTCTGCAATTTCTTTCATTAAATCTTTATTGGTTGCTGCCAACACCCTAACATTTACAGTAATTTCTTTCTCGCCACCTACTCGAGTGATTTTGCTTTCTTGCAAAGCACGCAGTACTTTTGCTTGTGCCGATAAACTCATATCACCAATTTCATCTAAAAATAAGGTGCCGCTTTCAGCTTGTTCAAAACAACCTTTACGTTGTTTTATAGCCGATGTAAACGCTCCTTTTTCATGTCCAAACAACTCGCTCTCAATCAGTTCAGATGGAATAGCAGCACAGTTTACTTCAACAAATGGCGCTTTACTTCTTTCAGATTTTTCATGTAAACTACGAGCTACCAATTCTTTTCCTGTTCCGTTTCCTCCAGTAATTAATACACGAGCATCGCTCACCGCAACTTTGTCTATCATTTCTTTCACTTTCAAAATAGCTTCCGACTCTCCAATAATTTGCGTTTTACCTTTACCTCCTACCTTTTTTTGAAGTTTTCTAGTTTCCTGCACCAACTCTTTTTTATCTATGGCATTTCTAACCGTAATCAGCAAACGATTTAAATCAAATGGTTTAGAAATAAAATCGAACGCTCCATTTTTAATCGCTTCTACAGCCGTTTCAATAGTTCCATGACCAGAAATCATTACCATAGGCGTTTCTATGCCAACAGCAATGGTTTGTTTTAACACGTCCAAACCATCCATCTTTGGCATTTTAATATCACACATCACTAAATCATACTTATTAGCTTTTATTTTTGCCAACCCGCTCTCTCCGTCTTCTGCTTCATCAATAACATATTTTTCGTATTCTAAAATATCTTTCAAGGTATTTCTTATTGATTTCTCATCATCAATGATTAAAATTGTTGCCATAATTAAAATGCTTTTTTTGCAAGTGTAAAAATAATAATTAATTTGGGAGTTAAAAATCAAGCAAAAATCAAAAAACATGACTTTAGAAGAAGCTCAACAAGAAGTAGATAATTGGATTAAAAAAGTAGGTGTTCGTTATTTTAACGAACTTACCAATATGGCTATGCTTACCGAAGAAGTAGGTGAAGTTGCCCGAATTATTGCCCGTAGGTATGGCGAACAATCGGAAAAAACCTCCGACAAAGAAAAATCGCTAGATGATGAATTGGCTGACGTGCTTTTTGTACTTATTTGTATTGCTAACCAGACTGGAGTAGATTTAACTAAAGCCTTAGAAAAAAATTTAGAAAAGAAAAACCAACGCGATAAAGATAGACATCAAAACAATCCTAAACTATATAAATGAAACCACATAGAAAAAAATTAATAACTATGTGGTTAAAAAAATAAGAATGACTACTAAAACAACTGATTTTTTTGAAATGGTCTTTGCTATTGCCAGAGAGATTCCTGAAGGAAGAGTTACTTCTTACGGTGCTATTGCTAATTATTTAGGAACAAAATCCGGAGCAAGAATGGTTGGTTGGGCAATGAACAATGCCCACCATCAAAAAGAAAAAGTTCCTGCACACAGGGTGGTAAATAGAAATGGACAATTAACGGGCAGACATCATTTTGAAACACCTTTTATAATGCAAGAATTACTCGAAAAAGAAGGCGTAAAAATTGAAAACAACCAAATTATCAACTTTGAAAAGCATTTTTGGAATCCTTTAACAGAATTGGAACTGTAAACGGATTTTTTATGTTTAATTTTGTTTAAAATTTTACATCATTATGAGTTTCTCAAAAAAAGATATATTACACGCATTAAGTTTTGTTGTTGAGCCGGATTTAAAAAAAGATGTAGTTGAACTTAACTTAGTCAGCAACATTAAAACCGAAGGAAACAACATCAGTTTTAGCTTACAAGTTAACAACCCGGCATTACACAACAAAAAAAGAATTATTGAAGCTTGTCAGTTACATTTAGATAGAGTGTTAGGTACTTCAGTAGAATTAACTATTGACATTCAGCCCATAAAAAAAGAAGCTGATATGCCTAAGCAAAACAAAATATTGCCAAACGTGAAAAACATTATTGCCATAGCTTCAGGTAAAGGTGGCGTAGGAAAATCTACCATTACGGCTAATTTAGCGGTTGCTTTAGCAAAAAAAGGTTACAAAGTTGGTTTAGTAGATGCCGATATTTATGGTCCTTCTATGCCCATGATGTTTAATGTGGAAGAAGAAAAACCAATGCCTGTTGAAATTAACGGTAGAAGCTTAATTCAGCCAATAGAAAGTCATGGTGTAAAATTATTATCTATCGGGTTTTTTGCCAATACCGACCAAGCAGTTGTTTGGCGTGGACCAATGGCTACAAAAGCGTTAACACAACTTTTTAGCGAAGCCAACTGGGGCGAATTAGATTACATGCTAATTGATTTACCCCCAGGAACAGGTGATATTCACTTGTCGTTAGTACAAACTGTATCTGTAACAGGAGCTATAATTGTTAGTACTCCTCAAAATGTTGCTTTAATAGATGCCCGAAAAGCGGTTGGAATGTTTAAATTAGAACAAATTAATGTCCCTGTATTGGGCTTTATAGAAAACATGTCCTATTTTACACCTGCCGAACTTCCTGAAAATAAATATTACATTTTTGGTAAAGAAGGCGTTAAAAACTTAGCCAAAAAATTCAATTTACCATTATTAGGAGAAATTCCTTTAGTACAAAGTGTTAGAGAAGCTGGAGATGCTGGGAGACCAGCCGTGATGCAAGAAAATACTCCACAATCTAAAGCTTTTATGGATTTTGCTGATAATGTGATTAAAGAAGTAGAAAAAAGAAACGAAGCATTAGCTCCAACTACTAAAGTAGAAGTTACCCACAACAAAGGTTGTTCAACAAATTAAATTTATGTACTTTAGCCTTAAAATTTATTAAGTGGATAAACAATTATTAATATCAAAAATCAATGAAGCTTTGGATCAAATTCGTCCTTTTTTAATGGATGATGAAGGAGATATTGAATTTATTGAACTTACTGACGACCTTGTAGTTAAAGTAAGATTGTTAGGTGCTTGCAAATCCTGCTCTATGAGTGCTATGACCTTAAAAGGCGGTGTAGAAGAATCCATCAAGAAATTCATTCCCGAACTTAAAGGTGTTGTTGCTGTTGAAGAAGAAATGCAGTCGTAGTCGTAGGTTTGAAGTTAATAGTGAACTATTAACTTTTGTCAAATTATTTTTTAAAAATCAAAATTTCACTTTCTCCACTTGATTTTTTATATGCCCTATACATTCCCGCAGTATTAAAAGGCATGGCTATGTTTCCTTGGCTATCAATGGCAATTAAACCACCATCACCACCTAATTTAACCAATTTCTCATTCACTACATAATTTGCAGCATCTAGCAAACTCAAGTTTTTATATTCCATTAAAGCAGCTACATCGTAAGCTACTACATTTCTGATGAAAAACTCTCCATGTCCGGTGCAAGAAACAGCACAAGTAGCATTATTAGCATAAGTTCCTGCTCCAATAATAGGCGAATCTCCTATTCTGCCAAATTTTTTGTTGGTCATACCGCCTGTAGATGTTGCAGCAGCTAGGTTACCATGTTTGTCTAACGCAACTGCTCCCACTGTTCCAAATTTACTATCTTTAAGTTCAGTAGCGTCTCCTTGTTCATCATCATTATCGGAATGGTCGAGTTGAATTTTTTCTGTTTTCTTAATTTTATTTAGCTGCTTTAAGCGATGTTCATTATAAAAATAAGCAGAATCTGCCACCTCAAGTTGATGTTGTTTGGCAAAATCTTCAGCACCTTTTCCACTTAGCATTACATGCTCCGATTCTTCCATCACCACTCGAGCTAATTTTATAGGGTTTTTTATATGACTCACTCCTGAAATTGCCCCTGCATTTAGCGTTTTTCCATCCATTATAGAAGCATCTAATTCATTAGTAGCCGCATTGGTGTAAACTGCTCCTTTACCGGCATTAAAAAGTGGAGAATCTTCCATCACTACTATTACTTTTTCTACGGCATCAATTGCAGTACCACCGTTTTTTAATATGGCAAATCCGGAATCTAATGCTTCTTGAAGTTTTTCTTGATACGCTTTTTCCATTTCTGGAGTCATATTTTTTTTCAAAATGGTACCTGCACCACCGTGAATTGCAATAGCAAAATTTTCACTCATAATTGGTTGATTTTGACAAAAAGAAAACATCGGAAATGTGATGCAAAATATAGACAACAAAACATTTCTCATAAGAGTAAAATTTAAAAATGGGTTCTAAATTAATTTAAGACAATTTTCCCGTAAGGATTTTCATCTCCATAATAGGCGAAATTTTCTCATACAAAATATGATAAACTGCATCTACAATAGGAATTTCAACATTATATTTTTTGTTGATTTCATAAATTCCTTTAGCAGCATAATATCCTTCAGCAACCATATTCATTTCTATTTGAGCCGAACGCACCGAATAACCTTTACCTACCATGCTTCCAAAGTTTCTATTACGAGAAAATTGAGAATAAGCGGTAACCAGCAAATCTCCCAAATATGCTGAGGAATTTACATCTCTGTGGATAGGATGAATCGCATCTATAAAGTTTTTAGTTTCTCTAGTGGCACAAGCTATTAATACTGCCTGAAAGTTATCTCCATAACCCAAACCATGACAAATACCACTAGCAACAGCATAAACATTCTTTAAAATTGCAGAAAGTTCTGTTCCAAACAAATCATCAGAAGTAGTGGTATTTATATATCTACACGACATAGCACCTGCCAAATATTCAGCTATTTCTTGATTTTCGCAAGCAATAGTTAAATATGACAACCTTTCCATGGCTACTTCTTCAGCATGACAAGGTCCGGCAATCATTCCAATTCTGTTATAAGGAACATTAAAATTTACATGAAAATATTCAGCCGGAATTTGATTGTATTCAGGAATTACACCTTTAATAGCAGAAATAATTATCTTGTTTTCAATGCCTTTAATATTTACTTCATCAAAAGCTTTAGCTATAAATGCCGAAGGGACTGCAACTATTAAAATATCCGATTGATCTACAATTTCTTGTAAATTGGTATTCATATTCAACCTTTCCGTTTCAAACTGAATAGCCGGTAAATACCTGGGATTATTGTCAAATTTTTTAATATGCTGAATAGCCTCAGCATCTCTCATCCACCAATTTACTAGAGATAGGTTTTCTGTTAGTATTTTTACTATAGCAGTAGCCCAACTACCACCTCCTAAAACAGCAATTCTTTGATTTTCCATATAGCAAACCTACTTATTTTTTCAAAATGAACTACTAATTTACTTAAAATTACAATCTATTTAACATGAATTGTGTTTAACAAAACAACCTAAACCACATAGAAACATGGAATAATGAAGCCAAAAGATATTTATAGCAACAAAGTGTTTCCATTTTATGTTTATGGAAACAAGCTATGAGCATCTTTTTTTCGCTTTTTAGTATTAACAACTATGTATCTATGTGGTAAAATTATTCTTAGAAATCATGATTTGATTAAATACTCTTACACAAAAACAAACTTGATTTTACACCCCTTAGGGCTTTTATCAAAGGATTTTAAAAGATAGTTTCATTTTTAACCTCCAGCTTTTGTATTTTTAC
>CAMPHX010000021.1 GCA_946886085.1 uncultured Flavobacteriales bacterium
AAATAAAAGAGAATTCTTTACTTTTGATGTCATGACACGATTTATTTTTCTCATATTGTTTGCTTTAGCATCAACCGTTAGCTATGCTCAATTTACTGATGATTTTTCTGATGGTGATTTTTCTACTAATCCAACATGGTCGGGAGATACCAATAATTTTGATGTAAATGGAGCTTTTCAATTTCAGCTGAATGCACCTGCTGTAAACGATGTAATGTATGCTTCTACGCCATCACAATCTATCAACAATGCTGTTTGGGAGTTTTATGTAGAATTAGGGTTTAACCCTTCTTCCACCAACTTTTCAAAGGTGTATGTGGTGTCTGACCAAGCTGATTTAAAAAATCCGTTAAACGGTTATTTTGTAAAAATAGGTAATACTGCCGATGAGGTAAGTTTATATCGTCAGGATGGAACTACAGAAACCATGATTATTGACGGAACAAACGGAAGGTTAAATACCTCTTCTGTAACGTTAAGTGTTAGAGTTACTCGCGATCAGTTAGGCAATTGGCAACTGTTTTCAGATACCTTGGGAGGAACCAATTACTTTTTAGAAGGCAGTATTACAGATAATAACCATATTTCATCCGCTTATTTTGGTGTGTTGTGCAATTATACTTCTACTCGTTCTACTTTGTTTTTTTATGATGATTTTAATGTAACAGGAGGTGCTTTTATTGATAATGTTCCACCAACTATTGATTCTGTGGTGGTAGTAAATGCTACTAATTTAGATGTGTATTTTAATGAGCCAGTTGATTTAACTACTTCCCAAACACTAACTAACTATAGTGTTGATAATGGCATAGGGAATCCTAATAATGCCACACGAAATGCAACAGACAGCTCCTTAGTGCATTTAACTTTTGCTACCGCTTTTACCAATGGGCAAAATTATATATTAAGTGTTACTAATGTGGAAGATACTGCTTCCAATCCCATTAATATTTTAACTGAACCTTTTACCTATTTTGTTGCTGTTGTTCCAAATTCAGGGGATATTATTATTAATGAAATTTTTGCTGATCCAACTCCTCAGGAGGGTTTGCCTGAAGAAGAATTTGTAGAGCTTTATAATGTCTCTACCAATACGTTTGATTTAAGTTCATGGCAGTTTATCAATTCTACCACATTAAAACAATTGCCTAACTTTTTACTTTTGCCCAATAGCTATGTTATTTTGTGTGATATAAACGACACCGCTTTGTATTCCCCTTACGGAGATGTAATTGGAATTCCTTCGTTTACCGCTCTTTCTAATGCAGGTGATAGCCTTACATTAATGTATAATACTACCGATATTATTGATGTGGTAGCTTATACTGATGCTTGGTACAGAGATAATGTAAAAAAAGATGGTGGTTATACACTAGAAAGAATTAATCCTGTACACCCATGTAGTAATGCTAATAATTGGATAGCTTCCAATCATCCTGACGGTGGAACTCCTGCAGCACAAAACTCGGTGTACAACCCAACTCCCGATATGCAAGCACCTAATATTATCGGAGTTGATGTTTTATCTGCCATCACACTTCAATTAAATTTTAATGAAGTGATGGATTCTATGAGTATAGCTACGGCTACTTATGGTATTAATAATGGAATTACTTTTACTAACACAGCTGTAAACAATAATTTAGAAAGTGTAGTGCTGACTTTTACTCCCACATTAGATTCTTCCTTAGTTTATCAGGTTACGGTTTCTGGAGCAACCGATTGTTCTGGAAATGCATTAACCCCAACTACTTTTAGTTTTGGTATTGGAAAAGCACCTCAAAAATTTGAAATAATTATTACCGAACTTTTTCCTGACCCATCGCCAACAGTAGGGTTACCTGAACAAGAATTTATGGAATTGTACAATCCAACTAATAAGGTGATAGACTTAACCAATTGCTGGATATCCGATTTAACTTCTATGAAACAACTTAATCCTGGAAAAATATTTCCTGGTGAGTATGTAATTGTTTGTAAAACAACTAACGAAAATCAATTTGCTCCTTTCGGAAAAGTGATAACTATAAGCGAATTACCTTCATTAAATAATACTGATGATATCATGACCTTATATGCTCCTGATACTACCATCATTCATTCGGTAAATTATTTTGACTCGTGGTATAAAGATGATAACAAAAAAGATGGTGGTTGGACGTTGGAAATGATAGATCCTGCTAATCCCTGTGGCGAATACAACAATTGGTCAGCTTCAAACCAGTGGTTTGGAGGAACTCCCGGAGTTCAAAACTCAGTTTTTGCTGTTAATCCTGATATCACCTTGCCTCGTTTGTTGGAAGCCAATGCTACATCAGATTCTACGGTAATTTTAACTTTTAGCGAAATTATTGATAGTGATGGGTTGTTAGCAGCTTCATACAGCATTAATAATGGTATCAATATTAGTAACATTGTAATTATTGACAATAAAAATGTGCAGTTAGATTTAGCCAATAAACTTACTTTCCAAATAAAATATACGGTGTCAGTAACAGGAGCTTACGATTGTGTAGGAAATGTAATAGGCAGCAACAATTTTGCAATTTTTGCCTTACCAGAACAAGGTTTTGGTGGTGATTTGGTAATCAATGAAGTGTTGTTTAACCCTTTTACCGGAGGTTCCGACTTTGTGGAGTTGTACAACAATTCTAATAAATTTATCGATTTACAAAATTGGTTGTTGGCAAATACCGATAACAGTTTAGTAGCTAATCTTAAACCGATTACTACTACTCCGAAATTAATTTTACCGGGAGAATTTGTAGTGCTTACCAAAGACGCCAACAATATTGCTACAGAATATATCAATTCTAAAACCGAAACATTTATAGAGATGGAAAGCTTACCGACCTATAATAATAGTGATGGAACGGTAGTTTTGGTAAACAACCTTAACCTTACGGTAGATAGTTTTTATTATGAAGAAGACATGCATTTTTCTTTATTGAACAGTGTTAAAGGCGTTTCGTTAGAACGAATAGACTACAACCGATTAACCAATGACAGAACGAATTGGCACTCGGCAGCTGAAGAAGAGGGCTTTGCTACTCCGGGCTACGAAAATTCTCAATTCCAACTTGCTAATACCGGTGGTGGAACCATAACCATTGATCCTAAAACGTTCTCTCCCAACAATGATGGAATAGATGATGTGTTAAACATTTCTTATGAGTTTTCTACTCCCGGTTTTGTAGCCAATGTAGTCATTTACGATGCCAAAGGGCGACAAATTCGTAACCTGATTAAAAGCCAACTGTTAGGCACCAAAGGAACTTTTAGCTGGGATGGTATTAATGATTATAACGAAAAAGCTCGTATAGGTATTTATATTATTTTTATAGAGGTTTTTGATTTAGAAGGAAACGTAAAATCTTTTAAAGAAACTGCTGTTCTGGCAGGTAGGTTTGATTAGGTATAAAAAATGAAAAAAAAATATCAAGCACACCCGTGGCATGGGATTTTTATTGGAGAACAAGCTCCTGAAATGGTGATGTCGTTTATAGAAATGACACCAAGCGATTCAGTTAAATACGAAGTAGATAAAGCCTCTGGGTTTTTAAAAGTGGACAGACCGCAAAAGTTTTCTAACATTGTTCCAGCTTTGTATGGCTTTGTCCCGCAAACCTATTGTGCTGAACAGGTAGCTGCTTTTTGCATGAAAAAAACAGGTAAAACCAATGTTTTAGGAGATGGAGACCCGTTAGATATTTGTGTGCTAACCGAAAGAAATATTACCCACGGAAATATTATTGTTCCTGCTATTCCTATTGGTGGTTTCAGAATGATAGACAACAATGAAGCGGATGATAAAATTATAGCCATTCTTAAAGGTGATGAGGTGTATGCCAAATGGAAGGATATTTTAGAATGTCCGCCATCATTAATCAACCGATTAAAACATTACTTTTTAACCTACAAATCCATTCCAGGAGAGGAAAAAGCCAATGTAGAAATTAGTCATGTTTATGGAAAAGAGGAAGCGTTAGAAGTAATAAAAAGAAGTCAACAAGATTATCACAAACATTTTAGTAAGGATTAGTTTCCATTTCATATCATTCAGGAGGAATCTTGCTGAGTTGTAGCATTGAAATTCCAAACGGGAATTTATAAAAACTTAAAAGTAAAGCTTAACTTGAACAAATTTTAATAAGTTGTATGAATTTATTATTAATGACAAGTGCCTCTGATAAGTATTATTACAACACTAATTTTTATCTCTTGTCCAAACATGGTTCCTCCTGAATGACAAAGATGCTATGTTATCTCAACAAAACTCATTTTTTAAAAAAATTCTAAGTTTTCCTAAACCCAATTTAACTAAAAAACAAATTGTAACTTTGGCAAACTTTTAGTTTAAAAACTGGCTTATTAAAAGCAATTGTTAACCAATGAGAAAGGTACTTTTATTACATATTATTTTTTTATTTAGCTTACAGGCTGTTGTTGCTCAGTTGGTGTTCGATAAATCCACACATAATTTCGGAGAAATTAATAAAGAAGATAAAAAGTATGTTGATTTTACGGTTACTAATGCCGGAAAAGTTGCGGCTGACATCACCAAAATTGAAGAACCTTATGGTGTTGATGTAAAAGTAACCACCAAAACCATTCTACCCGATAGCTCAGTAATTATCAGAATAAAATATACGCCTAAAAGAAAAGGAGCTTATAAAGTTGACATCCCTGTTTGGACAAGTGTTCAGAATCATCCCATTACGTTTACTATTGAAGGTGTTGCCAAAACAGCTGATATAAATGAATCCCTAGAATGTCCTGATTTTGAAACCAAGAAACAACCTGAAGATATCCATACTGAAATTGCTATAAAAGTAATTGATAATGCTACTAAACAACCTATTCCTAATGCATTGGTAGAAATTATTTGGGATGGATTAATTTACAAAGAACTAAGAACAAACAGAGCTGGAGAAACTAATCAAACCCTAAAAAATGATGTATATTATATAGTGGCAAGTGCCAAAGGGTATGGTTATAGTGAACAAGCTGTTGAAGTGCATCAAGATAGTTTAAAAGAAATCATTTTCTATTTGGGAGAACCTTCTGAAGAGCCTATGATTGTTGAACAAGTTGATACTATTGTTGAACCTGAAATTATTTTAGAACCTGAAGATACTATTTCAACAGCAGCAATGCCAGTTGGATTATATGCCGAAAACAATATTGTTTTTTTAATAGATGCTTCTGTTTCGATGAAGTTAGAAGGTAGAATGGATTTGCTTAAAGCTGCTATGATAGAATTGTTAAACGGATTACGTTCTATTGACAGATTGGCAATTGTAACTTACGCCTCATCTGTTGATGTTGTTTTAACTTCTCAATTTGTAAAAGACAAAGCCCAAATTACCCAAATTATACAAGATTTATCTGCTGGAGGGAGAACAGAAGGGGCTCAAGGTCTTGAAAAAGCCTATGAAATAGCATATCAAAACAAACTTGCTGAAGGAAATAACCTTATTATTATAGCAACAGACGGTGTATTTAACCTAAGTAAAGAAGATAAAGCGAATGTTGAACAAAACACAAGCAATGGAATTAATGTTTCGGTTGTTGGTGTAAAAAATGAAAAATGGACTGAAAAATCAATGTTAACTATCGCTGAACTTGGTAATGGAAGTTACCTTAACATAAAATCTTATAAACAAGCAAAAGAAACATTACTTAACGAAATCAAGCAAAAATCGTTAAAAAAGTAAGTTTATAATTGAAAAAACTGCGTCCTTGCGTCTTTGCGAGAAAAATATGAAAAAGAAAATTGCCATTTTAGGTTCTACCGGTTCTATAGGAACACAAGCCCTCGAAGTTATAGAAGAACATGCTGATAAGTTTCAGGTAGAAGTACTTACTGCTAATGGTAATGCAGATTTATTGATAGCACAAGCGATAAAATTTAAACCTAATGTGGTAGTTATTGCTGATGAAGCTAAATACAAAAAAGTAGAAGAAGCTCTTTGGGAACACGATATTAAGACTTACGCAGGTAATGATGCCTTGGCTCAGGTAGTAGAAATGGATGAGATTGATGTAGTGTTGACAGCTTTGGTAGGCTATGCAGGCTTACTGCCCACCATTAATGCTATAAAAGCAAAAAAAACCATTGCCTTGGCAAATAAAGAAACCTTGGTAGTTGCCGGAGAGTTAATCAATAAACTAGCCATTGAAAACAAAGTAGCTATATTGCCGGTAGACTCAGAACATTCGGCTATTTTTCAGTGTTTGGTAGGAGAGTTTCAAAATAAAATTGAGAAAATTTATTTAACTGCTTCAGGTGGTCCGTTTAGAGGAAAAAAACGCCATGAGCTACAACATATTACCAAAGAACAAGCTTTAAAACATCCCAATTGGGATATGGGTGCAAAAATTACTATAGACTCAGCAACGCTTATGAATAAAGGGTTAGAAGTAATTGAAGCCAAATGGTTATTTAACTTAAAACCCGAACAAATTGATGTTATTGTTCATCCACAATCTATTGTACATTCCTTAGTTCAATTTGAAGATGGCAGCATGAAAGCTCAACTTGGGTTGCCCGACATGAAACATCCTATTCAATATGTACTTTCGTTTCCTCAACGGTTGAGTTCAAAATCACCAAGGTTTAATTTTATGGATTATCCTGAATTAACGTTTGAAAAACCTGATACCGAAACATTTTTAAACTTACAATTAGCATTTAATGCCTTGGAAAAAGGAGGCAACATGGCTTGTATTTTAAATGCCGCCAACGAAGTAGCCGTTGAAGCTTTCCTAAAAGACAAAATTAAGTTTTTAGACATTGCCGAAATCAATCAAAAGTGTATGGAGCAAGTTACATTCATCGCTCACCCAACTTATGAGGATTATGTAGCAACCGACAAACAAACTAGAGCTTTTGCCGAAAGTTTGATATAGTTTATTCGTTAGTGAGTTGGTAGTTTTTATTAGCAACTAAATCATGATAATCAAAAGTAGCTACTTTGCCTTTTTTCATTACAATTTGAGAAACACTAACGGTTTGTAGTCCGTTGGCTCTTTCCATTACGATATCATTAAAAGCATCTTCATCGTGTTTGCTTAAATGAAACTTTAATAAAAGGTCTTTATTAAGGCGTTCATGTTTCTCTAATAAAAGTTGAAACCATTTTTGCCTTTGTTCTTGAGTAGTTTTATCATACAAAGTGCTTGATGACCAAATGTGTGGTTGAGTTGCATCTATTTTTGAAACATGTTTTTGGCTTTCATCCCATCTTAGTTCGGTTATTTCTAAGGTGTTTTCAGCATCTACTAGCAATAAAGTAAATGGTTCAACACCATTAAGATTTACATTGCTTATAAAGTCTGCAAAAGCTGGGTAAGAAAAGCTTTCTAATAAAATTAATCCTCTACTTCTTGAATAGCTTTCTTTTCTTTGATGTCTTTCAAAAGCACCATTTAACAAACAAACTGTTTTTGTGTTGTTGTTAGTGGCAATCCATGTTCCTCCGGCAACTTCATCTTTAGGGAAAGTTATTTCCTGATTGTTTATGTTGTATCTTTTTGGAGGTAACGTAGGACGATACTTCACTTCATCTCTACTTGAAGTTAAGATATATTCGTTGTTATTAGGATAAAAAGTTACGGTACACATTTTTTAAAAGGAATTAATTTTCAACCTTTTTTTCGGGTATATTTTCTATAATTTCTTTGATGGTAGATCTGTTTTTATAGTTGGGATCAAAGTGTCTCCAAACGATTACTTTATTTGTATCTATAATAAAAGTGGCAGGAATTGGTAAACGTTCAGCATCATCAGTATGAGCTTCTTTTAGTTTGGCACCAAGTACCGTATTGTAAATTACTTTGGTTTTTCCGCTAGGTTCAAAAGTCACATCAAAAGCATCAGATATTTTCTGATTTTCATCGTAAAGTATGGTAAACTGAGCGCCTGTTTTTTCAATGGTTTTATTAATGTATTCAGGCTTTTCAGGAGATATTACCACTACATTTGCCCCTTTTTTATAAACGGTTTGCAGGCTGTCTTGTAGTTGACTCATATGTCTGTTACATACCGGACACCATTGACCTCTTATAAAAATTAAAACGACCGGCTCTTTTTTATCATTTCATTAAATACATATAGGGTACTATCAGCATCAATAGCTTGAAAATTTTGAACAGTGTCTCCCACAGCTAAGCCTTTGGGTTCTTGTTTTTCTTTGTTAGTTTCTTGTCCGACAGTTTTCTGTGAGATTAACATCACTAGTAATAATAAAATGGTTGTATTTACTATAGTTGGGTTCATAGAATTGTTTTTATAGCAGATTTGTTAATATTATAATCATAACCATACAACAAAGATACATTTTTATAAAGTATTGTTTTTATCCAACTTAAGCAACAAAAAAGACCGTTCAAGTTTAAATTTGTACGGTCTTTTAATAATAGTATAATAAAATTATTATTTCATACTTCCAATCATGTCTTCAGGTTTTACCCATTCGTCATATTGTTCTGCTGTTACATAACCTAAACGTATGGCTTCTTCTTTTAACGTAGTTCCATTTTGGTGTGCTGTATTAGCAATTTCGGCAGCTTTGTAATAACCAATTTTGGTATTTAAAGCGGTAACCAACATTAATGAGTTATTTAATAATTTCTCAATTACAGGATAATTGGGTTCAATGCCAACAGCACAATTTTCATTAAACGACACACAAGCATCACCAATTAATTCTGCACTTTGCAATAAGTTGTAAGCCATCATTGGTTTAAACACGTTTAGTTCATAATGCCCTTGTGTTCCACCAACAGTAATAGCAACATCATTTCCCATTACCTGAGCACAAACCATCGTTAATGCTTCACATTGTGTTGGGTTCACTTTACCCGGCATAATAGAAGAACCCGGCTCGTTTGCAGGAATAATTAATTCACCAATACCGGAACGTGGTCCTGAAGCCATCATTCTAATATCGTTAGCAATTTTATTTAATGCTACAGCTAACTGTTTTAAAGCTCCATGTGTTTCAACAAGAGCATCGTGTGCAGCCAACGCTTCGAATTTATTTTCTGCTGTAATAAACGGTAAACCCGAAAACTCAGCAATTTTTTTAGCAACCAATACATCATAACCGGCAGGTGTATTTAATCCGGTACCAACAGCAGTACCACCTAAAGCTAATTCTGCTAAGTGAGCTAAGGTGTTTTTTAATGCTTTAATTCCATGGTCTAATTGAGAAACGTATCCAGAGAATTCTTGTCCGATAGTTAGCGGAGTAGCATCCATAAGGTGTGTTCTACCTATTTTAACTACATCTTTAAAAGCTTCCGATTTTTCTTTTAGCGTATTTCTTAGTTTTTCTACTCCCGGAATGGTTCTTTCTACCACCATTTTATAGCAAGCAATATGCATTCCTGTAGGAAAAGTATCGTTTGATGATTGAGATTTATTTACATCATCATTAGGTTGAATCGCTTTTTCTCCTTCGCCAATTTTTCCACCAGCTAATTCTTGAGCTCTATTCGCAACCACTTCATTCACATTCATATTACTTTGTGTACCGGAACCTGTTTGCCAAATCACCAACGGAAATTGGTCATCGTGCTTTCCGGCAAGAATTTCATCACACACTTGGCTGATTAAATCTCTTTTTTCTTGAGTTAAAACACCCAATTCACAATTAGCATGAGCAGCAGCCTTTTTTAAATAAGCAAACCCATAAATAATTTCTAAAGGCATAGAAGCAGCCGGTCCAATTTTAAAGTTATTTCTTGAACGTTCCGTTTGAGCTCCCCAGTATTTATCTGAAGGAACTTTTACTTCACCCATGGTGTCTTTTTCTATTCTGTATTCCATTTTTTATTTTTTTAATGATTATTTTGAGATATTATTGGTTATTTTTTTACTTTTACACGCACAAATTAAATTAAACATCGAGTTATGCAAACATTAGGTTGGATTTTCTTTTTCTTTATTCTGTTATTAGCCATGTGGGTATTAA
>CAMPHX010000022.1 GCA_946886085.1 uncultured Flavobacteriales bacterium
GAAAAAAAGAATCAAACTAAAAATGAATACTCAAGAAAGTTCAAAAAAGGTAGAAAGAATTAATGCTCACGGACATTTATTGCCCGAACCTCAAGAGGTGCCTCAGTTTATGAAAGATAAAAAATTGTTTTGGATAGACGACAAAAAACAATTTATGCACCAAGGAACATGGTCGAGACCCATTACCGATAAAAGTTTTTTCTTAGATGAAAAAATAATATGGATGGAAAAAAATAATATCGACCATGCCGTTATGCTTAATCTTTCTCAAATTTATTGCAATGGTTGGGATAAACAAGATGCGGTAGATGCTATTCGTTGGCAAAACGATTTTAACGCTTCGGTGCAGCATAATCACCCCGATAAATTTACTTGTGGATTTGTGGTGCAGCCTTTATATATTGAACATGCCTTAAAAGAAATTGAACGCTGTGTTAAACAACATAAAATGAAATTGTTGTGTTTGCCTACACACTTTTTAAACGCTCAAAACCAGTGGGTTTCTATTGCTGATGAAGTGGTTTTTCCTATTTACGAGTTGGCTAACAAATACAATTTAGCGGTAGAAATTCATCCTTATGATGGGGAGAAAATGGTAGCGTTAAAAGATGAATATTGGCGTTTTCATTTGGTGTGGATGATGGCTCAGTCGGCAGATGCGTTGCACATGTTTACCCTTAAAAATATTCCTAATCGTTTTCCGAATATCAGAACTTGTTTTGCCCATGGCTGTATGTTGGGTCAGGCAAATTTTGGTAGAAGAGTGCAAGGTTTTGAGGGAAGACCCGATTTGTTTCAAGATGTGGAACATCCTAAAACTACGCTTGGGCATCCGAATTTATTTTTTGACACCTTAGTGCATGATCCTTACACTTTACAATTACTTAAACATAGAGTAGGTAGTAATCAAATCGTTTGTGGGGTAGATGATCCTTATCCCCTAGGGGAAATGGAGTCTGTAAAAAATTCTTATCCGGGAAAAGTGTTGGATGATGCATTAGCATTAAATATTTTAACCGAAGAAGAAGTAAAAAACATTTGGAAAGATAACGTTAGGAGATGGTTGGGGTAGAAAAAAGCCCCATCCAAGCCTTCCCGAAGGGGAGGAGTTGCCAACGTACAAGTCCATTTTATGCAGCCCATTTCTCCTCTTGAGAGGAGTAGATGTTGTTCGAAGTTGCGATAGCAGCGAGATTACAACATCAGAGGTGTGTTTTCTTTTGTCATCATGCAAAAACAAAAATAGTTGATTAATATCACTTTATTTTTTTCTCAAAATGTGTATTTTCGACAAAAAATAAAAATGCCTGCCAAGCGGGAAAATACGGAGTAATTTATGTCAGAAACGATATTAGTAATAGGCTCTTCGGGGCAAATTGGAACAGAGTTAGTTGAAGAATTAAGAAAAATGTATGGCAACGATAAGGTTGTTGCTTCAGATATAAAAATGCCTCAACAAGAACAATCGGGTCCGTTTGAAATACTGGATATTTTGAACAAAGAACAATTGTTAGCTATTGTAAAAAAACACCAAGTTACTCAAGTATATTTGTTGGCAGCTTTGCTTTCTGCTACAGCAGAGAAAAACCCTGAATTTGGCTGGAAATTAAACATGGATAGCTTGTTTAATGTGCTAAATTTAGCGAAAGAAGGCATCATTAAAAAAGTATATTGGCCAAGTTCTATTGCTGTTTTTGGCCCAACAACTCCAAGAATTAACACACCACAACTTACCATTATGGAACCTTCAACGGTTTATGGCATTAGCAAACAAGCTGGTGAGCGTTGGTGCGAATATTATTTCAATAAATATAATGTAGATGTTAGAAGCATCCGTTACCCGGGATTAATTGGGTATAAATCATTACCTGGCGGAGGAACAACCGATTATGCGGTGGACATTTACTATCAGGCATTAAAAACGGGTAATTATACTTGTTTTTTATCAGAAAACACCTATTTACCAATGATGTATATGCCCGATGCCATTAGAGCAACCATAGAGTTGATGCATGCTAAAGCAGAAGATGTAAAAATTCGTTCGAGTTATAATTTGGGAGGTATTAGCTTTTCGCCAAAAGAAATTGCAGCAGAAATAAAAAAACATCTTCCTAATTTTGAAATAAGTTATAATGTGGATGAACGTCAGAAGATTGCAGACAGCTGGCCACAAAGTATTGATGATGTTAATGCTCAAGAAGATTGGGGATGGAGACATCAGTATGATTTGAAGGCTATGACTATAGATATGTTAAAGCATTTGAAATAATTAGGGGATGAACTATAATGTCCGATTTCTTCGTTATTCTTGTTTTAAAAACCAGTCATTTACGAAAGTAAACTCCTGATTTTCAAAACTGCGAAAGCCTCGAACTCAAACATTATAGTTCATCCTTTTAACTTTATGGGCAGACACTAGAGTTTGATTCTAACCTAACACACAAAAAGTATAATAATATTATGGAAAAACTACTCAACTACATAAACGGAGAGTTGATTGAACCTCAATCAAAACAATATTTAGACAACTACAACCCGTCAAAAGGAGAGGTATATTCTCTCATTCCTGATTCTGATGCTGCTGATGTAGAATTGGCAGTGAAAGCAGCTAAAGCAGCTTTTCCATCATGGTCGGTAACACCAAAAGAAGAGCGATATAAAATTATTATGCGTTTGGTTGACTTGATTGAGCAAAATCTGGACATGTTGGCAGTAGCAGAGTCTAAAGACAATGGTAAACCGTTGAAGTTGGCTCAAACAGTTGATATTCCTAGAGCAGCAAGTAACTTCAGGTTTTATGCAACAGGCATTTTGCATTTTGCTTCAGAATCGCATGCCATGGAAGACCAAGCCATTAATTATACCTTAAGAGAACCTATTGGTGTTTGTGGATGTATTTCTCCATGGAATTTGCCGCTATATTTGTTTAGCTGGAAAATAGCACCCGCCTTAGCTGCCGGAAATACGGTAGTAGCAAAACCATCCGAAGTTACACCAATGACTGCTTATTTGCTTTCAAAATTGTGTATAGAAGCAGGTTTCCCGAAAGGGGTATTAAATATTGTACATGGATTAGGGCCAAAAGTAGGAGCAGCTATCACTAATCACCCAGAAATTCCTGTGGTATCTTTTACAGGGGGGACAGTAACAGGTGCAGAAATTATCAGAACTGCCGGACCAATGTTTAAAAAATTATCATTGGAATTGGGAGGTAAAAACCCCAATATTATTTTTGATGATTGTGATTTTGAAAAAGCATTGAAAACTACGGTACACTCTTCTTTTGCCAATCAAGGACAAATATGTTTGTGTGGCTCTAGAATTTTTGTGCAACGAGGTATTTATGAAAAGTTTAAAAATGCCTTTGTAGAAAAAACCAAGCAATTAAAAGTAGGAAACCCTTTAGATACTTCCACTAATTTAGGAGCTGTAGTTTCTAAATCGCACATGGAAAAAGTGCTTTCCTACGTCCATTTAGCTCAAGAAGAAGGCGGAAAAGTAATAGCAGGAGGAAATCAAGTAAGCTTAAATGGAGAATTTGAAAACGGTTGGTACATCGCTCCAACTATCATTGAAGGACTATCATTTAATTGCAGAACCAATCAAGAAGAAATTTTTGGCCCGGTAGTAACCATTATGCCTTTCGATACCGAAGAAGAAGTGTTGATGATGGCAAATAGCACCAAATATGGGTTAGCTTCTACCGTATGGACAGAAAATCTTTCTAAAGCCCATAGAGTAGCCGCCAAGTTACACACCGGAATTGTTTGGGTAAATTGTTGGTTATTAAGAGATTTAAGAACCCCTTTTGGCGGAGTTAAAAACTCAGGAGTAGGCAGAGAGGGCGGTTTTGAAGCCTTACAATTCTTTACCGAACCTAAAAACGTTTGCATTAAATTGTGAACAGCTTTTTCTAAGACTAAAATCGCTTAATAAAGTGCTTGCTGTGGAATTTTAATCTTTATCTTTGTGCATCTAACTTTAAAACCTAACAAGATGTATAACGGATTAATTCATGCACACAGCGGACTAAGATGGTTGGTAGTGTTATTTTTGGTAATAGCTATCATTAAATCATTTTCAGGCTGGAAAAATAATAAGTCATTTGATAAATCAGATAATTTGATTGCTTTGCTTTTGCTTAGTTTTACTCACTTGCAATTTGTAATAGGGTTGGTGGTATATTTTATGAGTGGCAGACTAGCAGCAATTGGAGAATCAATGAAAATTTCAGAGGCTCGTTTTTGGTCATTAGAACATGGCTTATTAATGATATTAGCCATTGCTTTAATTACTATTGGTAGAGTAAAATCTAAAAAAGCAGCAACAGATGTAATGAAACACAAAAAAGGAGTTGCTTTTTATTCTGTAGCATTTGTAATAATACTATGGGCAGGATTGGTAAAGCCTTATTTATTAGGAAAACCATGGTTTTAAGACATAAATTTCAAATCGTTTTATGATAAAAAAATCACACGACACACAAGATTTAAGTGTAGAGAGAACTGTTTTGGTCGGACTGATTATTAAAGGAGAGCAGGACGAAGAGCAGTTACAAGAATATTTGGACGAGTTGGCATTTTTAGCAGAAACTGCCGGAGCGGAAACTGTTAAAAGATTTACTCAAAAAGTAAGTCACCCCGATACTAAAACTTTTGTAGGAAAGGGAAAGCTGGAAGAAATAAGAACTTTCATTAAAGAAAATGAGGTAGGGTTAGTTATTTTTGATGATGAACTTTCTCCTTCTCAATTGAGAAATATTGAAAGAGAATTAGAATGTAAAATTTTAGATAGGAGTAACTTAATTCTCGATATTTTTGCCTCTAGAGCACAAACTGCTCATGCTCGTGCACAGGTAGAGTTGGCTCAATTACAATATCTTTTACCTCGATTAACTAGAATGTGGACGCACTTGGAGCGTCAGAAAGGTGGTATTGGTATGCGTGGTCCGGGTGAAACTCAAATAGAAACGGATAGACGTATTATTTTAGATAAAATAGCGCTGTTAAAAGAAAAGCTTAAAAAAATTGACAAGCAAAAAGCCACGCAAAGAAAACAGCGAGCTCAAATGGTAAGAGTTGCGTTGGTGGGTTATACCAATGTTGGAAAATCTACTATTATGAATATGTTGAGTAAATCGGAAGTTTTTGCTGAAAACAAACTTTTTGCAACCTTAGATACTACCATCAGAAAAGTAGTAATAGAAAACTTGCCTTTTTTACTTACCGATACGGTTGGATTCATCAGAAAATTGCCTCACCATTTAATAGAATCTTTTAAATCTACTTTAGATGAAGTAAAAGAAGCAGAAGTGTTGGTGCATGTGGTAGATATTTCTCATCCTGCATTTGAAGATCATATTCGTGTAGTTAATGAAACCTTACAAGATTTAAATGCTTTAGATAAACCAACTATTATGGTGTTTAATAAAATTGATGCATTTACTTATGTGAAAAAAGATGAGGATGATTTGTTGCCAAAAACCAGAGAAAATTACTCGTTGGAAGATTTAAAGAAAATGTGGATGAGCAGAGAAAGCGAAGTGCCTAGCGTTTATATTTCTGCGGAAAAGAAAATTAACATTGAGGAATTTAAACAACTATTATACGATAACATTAAAAAAACGCATCTAAGCATTTATCCTAATCAGTTGTTGTATTAATAGCATCAATCAATTTCAGGCAATTTTCCTGATTGGAATAATCGGCTAACGATTCTTTTCGCTGTATTTTTATTGTTTCAATATCCATTTCTTGCTGAAAAAGAGATTTAATTTTGGTTTTAAAAGCTTCGTTACTATCAGCAATTTCGCATAAATTAGTCAACGTTGTTCCTGCTAACATCGTTGGATTTGCTAAACAAAACCTTCCTTTAAATAATGAATGAAGCAGTTTTAATTTTAATCCTGTTGGTTGATGCGTGTAAAGCAAATTGATTTGAGCATTGCTAATCAATTCTTGCATGTTACTTTCGGTAGGATTGCCAACCAATTGAATGTTTTTGTATTTGTTTATTGTTGAACTTAATTTTTTTGTTGGATTTAATCCAGCAATAATTAAAGGAATGTCTAATGAATTGAAGATTTCATTGCAAATTACTAAAGCAGCAGCTTCATTTTCGGGGACACCCAAATTGCCATGATATAATACATAATCTCCTTTACCTTGCTGGATTTCAATTTTCTCTTCAGCATGAAAGCATGGGATAAAAACTGTTTTGTTAGTGGGGTATTGGGTGTTAAAATAGTGTTCGTCTGTTTTAGAAACTACCAAAATAAGGTTGGCTTGCTGAACAATAGGTTCATATTTTTTGGCTTTCCATGCTTCAATAGAAAAATAGATTTTCTTAAAAAAATGTTGTTCTGCTTTGGCTAAATAGGCATAATAATCATGTTCAATATTGGTGGCTCTTAGTATTGTAAAACGCTTTTTAAAAGTTTTGTCATTAAGTAGAAAACTGGTGTGGAGTCCTTCAAACAAAATAGGAAAATCATTTTTTAGTAAATTGCTTTTTAGCTCTGCGGCAACTCTCGATTTTACGATGTAAGGAGTTAAACTCAAAAATGAGAAAACACCTGTCTGTCGTTTGTAATAATGCACTGTTTCGCAATATTTTTCTAGTTTGGTTTGTTTTCCTCTGCCGTAATCAAAACAATGTAAGTGTACTTTAATACCATTTTTATGAAGGTGTTTTATTTTGTAAAAAACATCTATCACACCGCCATAATTTGCCGGATAAGGCACGTTAAAAGAAATGATATTTAGATGTGTTAAGTTCAATTTATTTAAATAAAGTTAGAAGGTTTTAAAAACACACCTCTGCCCCTCTCAAGAGGGGAAGCCATCACACAAAGCCACGCTATAGTTTTTAAAGGTATCATTTTTAACAATTAATATTAATTATTAGCTTGTTCTCGACTCACCCCCAAGTTATCTTCCAATAACTTCTCCCCCTCTCTTTGAAGAGAGGGGGTTAGGGGGGTGAGTTGTGAATGGATATTTTCTATTTTAAAATAAAGCTCAATACATTAATGGTTTTAAGTAAATACTATCTTTTATTAATCAACATTTCTTTAATTATTTCCGATTCTTTTTCCCAATTCAATTCTTGTTTAGCTTTTGCTGAATTTACTTTCCAACTATTGAGTTGAGCTTCGTTTTTCAGCATTTCATTGAGTTGATTGGCTAATACTTTTGGGTCGGTACTTTGTGCAACTTCTCCAAGTTGATACTGTTTCACTAACGTACTCATTTCGGGTAAATCAGCTACTAAAACAGGTATTTCTGCGTGGATGTAATCAAACAATTTATTGGGCAATGCCAATTGGTAGTTTAAACCAACATTTTCTTCTAAACTTAATCCGATAGTTGCTTGTTGCGTATAGTTCTTGAGTTCTTGATAAGGAATTTCTCCCAGCATTATTACTTTATCGCTTAAGTTGAGTTGCTCAATAAGTTGCTGAATAGAGGCAGAGATGTCGCCTTTTCCAATAAGTTGCAAGGTTGCTCCATCAATATACTGCATGGCTTTTACCATAGTTTCAATGCCTCGGTTTACATTTATCGCTCCCTGATAAAGTATGATTTTTTCTGATTTTTTTGAATGAGGACTAGACGCTTTTAAAAAAGGAACATTTCTTACCACTTTTACATCAATGTTATATTCGTTGCGATAGATTTCGGCAATGCCATTACACACTGTAATTACCTTGGTTAGTTGAGGTAAGATAAAGCGTTCTATTCTTTTCCAGAATGCCTGAATTTTCGGACGAGGAATTAGTTCCGGTACTTCGGTAAAATATTCGTGACTATCAAAAATCAAGGTATTGTTTTTTATTTTTGAAGCTAAAAAACAAGCCGGTAGCGTATCTAAATCGTTATTCCAAATGAGCGATTGCTTACTGAAAAGCAAGAAAAAAAACAATCGGATGTTGTAATTGGCATAGAAAAAAGCACCTTTACCAAACCATAGCTTAAACCTTTTGGTAGCATAACTTTGAGTTTGAAGCGGCAAACTATCTTTTTTTAACCTACCAACAAGTAGCACGTTGTAATTTAACGATAGCAACGTAGTACAAATTTTATGTGCCCGCTGGTCGGTGGTTAAATCGTTGGTTACGGCTACAATGGCTTTAGGTCTGTTGGTCATTTGAGCGTTGACGTTCAAGGTTAAGTTTTTGGTAAAAATAAGATTTTTTTGAGGAGAAAATAAAATCAGATAGTTGTTACTAATGTTTTAGAAAGAGGTTTTCGTTTCAAGTAGTTTTAGCAATAATTTGAGACTTTATTGCTATTACTCAACAGGTTTCCTCCTGAATGACCTTGGTTTGTTGTCATTCAGGAGGAAACTTGTTTGTACAAGAGATAAAAATTATTTTTGTGTTAATATTGAATAAAGGCAGCTATTATCAAGCAATTAAATATGTCATCAAAAAACTTTTTTGTTTATATCACAACTAATCCAGGTAAGACAGTTCTTTATGTTGGTATTACCAATGATTTAAAAACAAGGATGAAACAACATTATGATAATAGAGGTAAAAAACAAACTTTTGCAGGAAGTTATTATTGTTATAAGTTAATTTACTATGAGAGGTATGGTGATGCTACTATGGCAATTGAAAGAGAAAAAGAAATAAAAGATTTAAGCAGAGAGAAAAAAGAAAAGCTAATTGCAACAGAAAATCCAAGATGGAATAGAATTGAGTTTTATGATTAATTGTTTTCCCTCACCTTCTTGTCATTCAGGAGGAAACTTGTTTGAACAAAGAGATAAAGATTATTTTTGTACTGATGTTTAATAGAGGTAGTTAGTTAATAATCAAGGATAAATTAAATTTTCCTTTCAAGGTTACTTATTTATAGTTAGGCACATTTTGCCACTACTTAACAGGTTTATCAATGTCTTTAATATTGATTTGATAATGTATTGATGATACTTCGTATTCCTCCTAAATGACAGTTAGAAAAAATTCACTCCACCAACTCTCCTCTAAGGGATTGCTGCATGGATGATTTAGTTTCATCAAGTGGTAGGTTTTTGCCTAATAAGTACATCAATTTGGTAATTGTAGCTTCAAAGGTTAAGTCTTTGCCGCCAACAACACCAATTCTTTTAAGTGCCGAGCTTGTTTCGTATTTGCCTTGTTCTACGCTTCCGCTAATGCACTGCGAAATGTTTATTACTAACACATCTTTTTTGATTGCTTTTTGTAAACACTCAATAAACCAATCAGCGGTGGTGCTGTTTCCTGCTCCAAAAGTTTCTATTACCAAGGCTTTTAAATTCGGAATGGAAACAATGGCTTCTACAATATGTTGGTTAATTCCCGGAAACATCTTTAAAGTAGCGATATTGGTATCCAACTCATAATGAAACTGTGTGGGAGCATCAAAATCAGGTTGTAAAAGATGTTGTGAGTTAAATTTTAAGTTTACTCCGGCTTCGGCTAAAAAAGGATAGTTGGGCGATTGAAAAGCTTCAAATTGCTCGGCACTTACTTTGGTAGATCGGTTTCCTCGGTATAAATTGTATTCAAAATAAATAGCCACTTCAGGCACTAACATTTTTCCGTTAAATTTTGAAGCTGCAATTTCTATAGCCGAAAGTAAATTTTCTTTAGCATCTGTTCTTACCGCTCCAATAGGTAATTGAGAACCAGTAAGAATAATAGGTTTAGTAAGGTTTTCTGTCATAAAACTTAATACAGAAGCAGTGTAAGCCATGGTATCTGAACCATGTAACACCACAAAACCATCATAGTTGTTATAGTTTTCTTCAATAATCTTACATAGCTTTATCCAATGTTGCGGATTAATGTCTGATGAATCTATGGGGTGTTCAAAAGAAATGGTATTTATAGTGGCGTTAATTTTTTTTAGTTCAGGAATCTCATGCAATAAGGCATCAAAATTAAAAGAAACCAATGCTCCCGTAATTTTATCCTGAACCATTCCTATGGTACCGCCTGTATATATTA